>JAFRNK010000001.1 GCA_017430225.1 Clostridia bacterium
AAACCCCGCCGGGGTTCACCGACAGTTACGGCCAGCCGGCGCCTTCAATTACGCTTTATCCCGTGGAAGGCTCCAAAGGCATCGTACTGGTTCTGGCCGGCGGAGGCTATCATTACAAAGCGGATCACGAAGGCGCGCCCATCGCACGCCGGATCAACCAAGGCGGCATCTCGGCCGCTGTCCTCGATTATCGGGTGACGCCTTATCACGCCCCGGTTCCGCAATGGGACGCCCTGCGCGCTGTTCAGCTGCTGCGCAGCCTCGCGCCTGAATACGGTTACCAATCCGACCGTATCGCGATACTCGGCTTCTCTGCCGGAGGCCACCTTGCAGCAAGCACATCTTATTTGGAGATCGATCTCCCGGCTCAGGCCGTTGATGATCCGCTGGCTGGCATCAATCCCCTCCCGAATGCGGCTGTGCTTTGTTACCCAGTCATTACCCTGGGTACATATACGCATCAGGGGTCCCGTGACAACCTCCTGGGTATGAACGCTTCAGCGGAATTGGCCGCAAAGTGGTCCGTAGAACGCCATATCAGGCCCGACGCCTGCCCCGCATTCATCTGGCATACCGCTGATGACGGCGCCGTTCCCATCCAGAACAGCCTGATGCTCGCCGCCTCCCTCGCCGAACAAAAAGTACCGTTTTCTCTTCATATCTGGCCGCACGGCAGCCACGGCCTTGGACTTGCCGAAAATACCGATGATATTCGCCGCTGGCCGGATCTGATGATCGAATGGCTCCGCGCCCAGGGTTATTGATGGCTGTAAAATTGATTCTGAGGAGGTGACTCGCTACGGTACGCACCGGAAAAGTGGTCAGCATAAAAGATAAAACGCTGGAAGTCTGTTTTGAGCGCCCTGAAATGTGTGCGCAATGCGGCGCATGTATGGGCCTCAAACCGCACGAGGAACTGGTCAAAATAGAAGGCATAGCCGCTGTCGGGGATACGGTGGCTGTCGAAATGCCCGACGCCAAGATCGTCAAAGTTTCCCTGATCGCTTATATGATCCCCCTCATTGGTCTTCTGATCGGTCTCCTGATCGGTCAGACGCTCCTCAACAGTGATTTGTGGGCCGCTTTCACAGGCCTGATCGGACTTGCAGTCGGTATACTTGCGGTCCGCATATTTGACCGGAAACTCGGCGCGCAAAAGACATGGCAGCCCAAGTTACTCTCAGTATACCATCCGGAAGATACAACATTAAAGGAGGAATTATCATGACCGAAATCACTTTGACCGCCGAGAATTTTGAAGAAAAAGTCCTGAAGGCTGATAAGCCTGTACTGGTCGATTTCTGGGCATCCTGGTGTGGCCCCTGCAGAATGATGGCGCCCATCATTTCCGAAATCGCTCGCGAAAAAGCCGATGAACTTTACGTCGGCAAGCTGAACGTTGACGAAGCCGAGAGCATTGCTTCCCAATACGGCATTTACTCTATCCCCTGCTTTATCCTCTTCGAAAACGGCCAGGAAAAAGGCCGTACCGTCGGTGTACAGGACAAAACCCGTCTGCTTGCGTCTCTAAACGCATAAAAAAGACAAAATTTTTGAAAAAAATTTGCGAAAACCCTTGCGAAAAAAAGGAAATCGTTCTATAATATGCTCCGGTTAGACAATCGGGTCTGTGGTTGTAAGCCGAAGCCAGTCGCAGGCAAAGCGGTCCACGTAAGTCGTCCAAAGCGTCGATGAGCATGGTGCGGTTTAGAAGTAAGTCCGACCGGGATTCCCCCGAGAGAGCAGCGTGAGGGCGCAGAAGCGCAGAGCAAAGCTCCTGTCGGCGAGTGTGGGGTCAAAAACCAGGTCAGCCGGTTATCACCAAATCATTCTTTTATTTCAGGGGGTCTAGTTTACCATGTATCAGGACAAGACGCTGGTTTGCCGTGACTGCGGTAAAGAATTTGTGTTCACCGCCGGTGAGCAGGAATTCTACGCCGAAAAAGGTTTCCAGAATGAGCCGTCTCGTTGCCGTGAGTGCCGCATCGCTAAGAAAACCCAGCGTGGCGGTCCCCGCGTGATGTACGATGCAGTTTGCGCTCAGTGCGGCGCACCCACCAAGGTGCCCTTTGAGCCCAAAGACGACCGTCCGGTGTACTGCAGCGAGTGCTACGCGAATATGCAGCGTCGGTAATTCTCTGTTATACCTGACAACAAGAAGGGAGATGCCCTCAAAAGCATCTCCCTTTTTTTGTGCTGTTTTTGAAAACCGGTCATCAGGATCACGGACAGTCCTGAACAACCGCTGCCCAGCTGCGGGGCACGGTGAAAACACAGACACCGTCAACCGCGAGATAATCCCTGCCTACCGGCCCGGGATACAGGCTGACCGTCATTTCGGCCTTCCCGTTCTCAGTTTTAACCCGGACTGTTACCAGTGGAACATCCTTGTTCCCCGGAACCCACAGATATTCAGGCAGTTCTGTCTGATACAGCGGCACTGCTTCACTCAGCGCTGCCAGTTTCGCATAATACTCACTGAACGCATAGGCGTCAAAAGGCTGACCGTTTTTTCTGACTCGCATCTCGTAGACAGTATTCCCATACTCGTTCGTTTCAAACTGATTATTGGGCAGCACCCGCTCAACGTACCTGATTTCATACTTCGTTTCCGTTCCGTTCGCCACGACGACCGCTTCGGACAGGTTGTTCTGCCCGAAAAGGAACGGCGTCGCGGTGACGCATTCCTGCCAGTTCAGTTTGCTGACAGCGCTGAACGTGACGACGGTGCCGGTCACGATTTCGCCGTTAAAGAGATAATAGCTCGCCGTATCAGAATATTTGCCTCCCTTTCGGATGGTAATATTGCTGGCCGGCAGGTCGTACGTATGTTCATTGCCATCCTCATCCGGCACGGTAAGTACTGAAGGCGCAAAGTCCAGGGACAGTATCATCCCCGGAGCCTCAAAACCATACCGATGACGGTTTAAGGCGGTATCCTTGCCCACCCAGGTCGAGAATCGCAGATTCTCCAGACCGGACAGCAGTTTTTCCATTTTTTCCGTTGAAAGAGGATACCTGAACGGAGCCGTCAGCGACCACCCCGTATCCGTCCTTTCTGCTGAAAAATACGGCTCATCCCCACCTTCACTGCATGTCACGCAGTCGATCAAATCAGCACTGACAGACAGCTTCGGAACAGGATGCAGCATATTGAACTGCAGGTTAAGCGCATCCATGACATCGGTCGTCACTGTATAAATACCTGGCTTCCCGCTCACGCAGGCATAATACCGGATCTCGTCCATCGGGACAGTATTTCCCAATGTAATATGATACTCTTCTCCGCTGAGCAGTGTGACGCGAACACTGCAAACTCCCGGTTGAAGTCCGTAATCCTCCAGCCGGGCAGAGTCAGCTTCCGTAACGTAATCGTCCGCAGTCAGATGCCCCGCATAGTAAAACAATACGCGGACGAACTCGTCCCTCAGGGGATATTCAGGTCGCCCTTCAAGGATAATACCGTCTGATGTCCGGACCAATGTATAACTGTCCGTCCGGCTTGGGTAAACCACGATTTTTCCAATTGTTTCTTCTTCGTGATCCAGCAGCGTCAGATCAGGCTTTTCACCTACTGTATTCTGCGTCTCATGTGTATTTTGACGCAGCACAAAAAACAGGACAGCGCCAACTGCCAACAAAGCAACAAGCGCTGATATCAGCGTCAGCCGACGTCTTTCATGAATCTGTTTTTTCTTTCGGACGGGCTGCATTACAGATGTCTCCTTGGCAGCAGGATCACCAACGCCAGAATCAGAACCAGCAGCGGAAGGAGTGCGGACACCCAGACCGCCCATGATAGGGATCCAAGACAGAGACCGGAGCGGACCGCACTTTTCGTGCTGATATCCAGCGAGGCCGGCGTTTTTGTCCCCAAAGCCCTGAACAGCATGCGTAAAAAAGCGTCCTGATACGTATTTTCGTAGATCCACGCTTCCGTAAACATCGACGCGCTGCCGATGACGATCACAGTTCCTCGCGCTTTCTCGTCGTCGTATCTCCTCGCCAGTGCCGCGAGGTTGAAATAGCCCGTCACGTCGCCTTCCTGGCGATCCAGCGACTCTGTACCATCTTCAAATGTACGCAGATATGCCTCTCCGCTTTTGAGCAGAGATTCGGCATAGATATCTGTGTCGCGTTCCTCGCTGATTTCCACGGCGCGTGAGCCGGGCATCAGCAGGATATCCTGGCTGTTGCTCAGCAGTTCATACGTTTCCGGCACTGCCTGCATGTACGGCAGCAGAGTCACTGTCGATTCATTATAATAACTCGTCTGGTCTGTTCCCGTTGCCACTACGATCCCGGGACAGACAGAGAGCCCAAACTCACCCAGCAATTTGTTGAAACGCGGCAAATCGACGGGGCAATTATAGCTGGCCATATACATCAGACCGCCGCCCGCATTCAGATAATTCCTAAGCCAATCCAACTCCGTTTCTGTCAAATCGAAACGCGGACACATGACCAGCAAAGGCTGTTCCTTGTCAAGGCCTGCCTCGTCATGCAGACTTACCCAAATCGGCTGATACCCCGCGTCCGCCAGGTGCTCTTCGAGCACTTGCGTTTCCGACGCATCCAGTTCCCCATGCCCGGTCAGTATCTGTACCGTCGGCGTTTCTGCGCTGGACACATACACGATCGCTTCTGTCAGCGCCTTTTCAATCGCGTATCCGGTCACGACAAGGCTCCCACTGTCGAGATCGTACTGGCGCCGCAGAAAGTCTTCCGCGGTCAGCATTCTCGCCCTGTTGGTATCCTCGCAGTATATGACCACACAATCCTGCGTAATTGTCTCCGTATTCAGCTGTTCAGAAAACCTCTTGGCCCAGATGGGCGTACGAAGCAGGCTTTCTTCCTGCAAATCGATCATTGGGCTCAGGCTTCTGTAGCGTTCAAGTATGGTCCGCAGGTCAGACCGAAGCAAAACCGAATCCCCGAACATATCCGCTGTCGCGGTCGTCAGGAGATACAAATCGATTGGCTGAGCGAGTGCCTTCAGGGCGTCCTTAGTCACTGCGGATTGCAGAGTCAATGCATTAAAGGAGAGGTCTGAGCTCAGCGCGTAACGCGTTTCAAGGGCTGTCGCCAGCCAATTGCATCCGATAAACAGGAGCACCGCCACAATCATCAGCACCGCTGCCGTCACTGCGATACTGCGTTTTTTTCTGAATTGTGATGATTTGCTCATAAGCCGTCCCTCCAGCGCCTGACTTCCAGCACTCTGACGCACAGGAACAGCATCAGTATAATAAAGGTAATATCAAACACGACGTCGCTCAATCCGATCCGCCCGCTCAGGAATGGCGTCAAATGCCTGTAAAGACTGATCTTCTCCGCCAAGCCGCTCAAAACAGGAAGGCTGACAGCCTTCAGGAAGAGTTCTGACAGCCATATGAACAAATTGACACCGAAGCCGGCGACCAGCGCGACGACCGGTGTTTTCGCGAGAGCGGCCACCAGCAGATCGACTGCCAGGAAAGAAGCGCCGAGCAGCAGAAAACCCAGATAACCGGCCAGCGTTTCCTGCCAGTACAGTGTGCCAGTGACAGCGATGATGACAGGATAAAGCAAGCTCAGTATGATCGCGGTAAAAAGCACGGTGACTGAAGCCATGTACTTGCCCGCGACGATGTGCGACAGCGGCAACGCAGAACCGTACAGGAGCTGATTGCCGCCTGCATCGCCCGATGAAAGCAGGCGCATCGTCAGCACGGGCGTCAGCAGCATCCAAAGATAGCTCATGTTTGACAGGAGGCTGAGCATATCGCCCGACCGGGCAGCAAGATTGCCGACGATAAAGAAAACGCTGCTCAGACCCAGGAAGACAATCAGGAATATATACATCAAGGGAGTATAAAGATAGCCCTGCAGCTCTCTTTTCCAGATAAGGGTCATGCCTGCACCCCCTCATCCGGTTGTGCTGTCAGTGTCGAGATAAACACTTCCTCCAGCGCGTTCTTTACGGTGCTCAGATGCATGATCGCCGCATCCTGTTTTTTGAGCGCCTGAAACAGTTCGTGCTCCATCGGGGCGTCATATGCTCCCGTGATCAAAGCAGCTGTCACTCCGGGCGTTTGTGACGGCAGGAGTTCGACGCTTCTGACTGTGGTCAGGTGTTCAAGCAAGTGTTTCGCTGCATCCCGGCCCATAGCGATTTCAACGCGCAGCGTACGTTCTTTCTGCGCGTCTTCTGTCAGCCAGATGTCCTGGATCAGCTTTCCCTGATTGAGCATGATGGCACGCGTGCACAACCCGTCCAGATCCCGCAGAATATGAGTGGAAAGGATCACGAGGCGGTCAGCGGACAATGCTTTGATCAGACTTCGGATCTCACTGATCTGAACAGGATCCAGGCCGGTCGTCGGTTCGTCCAGCAGGATGATTTCAGGGTTGCCGGCCAGTGCCGCCGCGAGACTGACGCGCTGGCGGTAGCCTTTGGAAAGATTCCCGATTTTTCGTCCGAGTACGTCGGTAATTCCAGTCCTGTCCGCCAATTCCGCAATATGCCTTTCAATATCTTCCCGGATAACACCATTCAGGTTGCATACAAAACGAAGCTGATCCACGACGGTCATTTCTTCATAGAGTCCCGGCTTTTCAGGCAGATATCCGATCAGAGGCCTGGTAATCTCCGGCTCCCACAGAATATCATGTCCATCGATCTCCGCATGCCCGGCGCTCGGTGCGAGCCTGCCCGCAAGAATCTTGAGCAGCGTCGTCTTCCCCGCGCCGTTCTGGCCGATCAGTCCGATCAGTTCGCCCCGCTCGCAGGAAAAACTGATATTGTCCAGCGCGCGTTTTGTGCCGTATGTCTTGCTGACAGATTCCGCCTTCAGCATGCGTTCACCTCCGTTCATTGAATTATATTATTATTGTGATATCAGCAATTTTACGAGCCAGAGAATGAAAAAGTGTCCGGGATAAGCGATATAGCTGAGCCATACCGGATGACGCTTTTTCCATCCGATCTGATTCACTATGAGTATCAGGCTCAGCACCGCAAAATTCTGCAGCCTGAAGATCGCTGAATACAGTGACTGTGTATTGGCAGTCAGATTCTTGAGCCCGCTTAAGTTGAGTCCGAACAGCGAATTCAACAGTGACGTGCCTTCGCCCCAGAAAAGGCAGTATGCAATCATCGTACTGATGATCGCGTTTCTGCTGTCCTTCGCCAAATACAGGAGGATGACAAGAAGAACACCTTTAAATCCATAGTCGATTTTGAACAGCATTGTGAACACTATCGCCAATACCGGCGCCCAGTATTCGCTGCCGTACGTTTTACGCTGCATACCGTAAATCGCGAGCTGGCCCAGCAAAAGTGTAACCAGGATGTTGCCCTCTCCGATGCTGTGGTTCATCACTCTCATATAGAAAAACTGGGATACCAACGCCATCGCCAGGAGCCTCATGCTGTACCGTACGGGATTGCGGGTATAGCCCATGCCGACGACCAGACACCAGGCGTACAGCGGATAGGCGATACGTCCGATCACCCGCCATTCCATGACTCCTCTGAAGAATAAGATCCCGCAGTGATCGGCAATCATGAATATCAACGCTATCACTTTCAGGAAAGCAGTCCTCTCATTTCCTGCTGTCCTGTAGCGCGGATATCCGCGGTCATTGATCAAATCCCAAACTTTCATCGATCCGCTCCTGCACTCATATCGCTTTTCTCAAGCACCGTCCTGTATATAAACGGCACTGCCATTATAGCATTTTCGGCACAACGCTGCAATACGCTTGACGGAAGCGGCGTTCAATTGTTATAATGTTTATGTATCCCAGAAGGTACTGTATTGCATTTGAGGAGGCGCAAGATGCTGTCAACAGCTCTTTCCTGCGCGCTGAGCGGTGTAGACGGAGTACTGGTGCACGTGGAAACTGATATCACGGGCGGCAAGTTTGCTCTGTCTATCGTCGGCTTGCCTGACGCAACCGTGCGCGAAAGCCAGGACCGCGTCCTTCCTGCCATGCGCAATTCAGGATACATGTTCCCGTCGAGCCGGATCACAGTCAATCTGGCGCCGGCCGATATCAAAAAAGAAGGTTCTGCTTTCGATCTTCCGATCGCGCTCTCCATTCTTGCAGCCAGTCGGCAGATCCCCCCGCGTGCACTTGAAAACATTCTGCTTTTCGGTGAATTATCGCTCGACGGTCAGCTGAACGGCATCCGCGGTGCGCTTCCGCTTGTTCTCTCCGCCAAGGCTCAGGGCGTTACAGAGATCTTGCTCCCAGCAGATAACGCCCGGGAGGTTGCCGCTGTCGAAGGAGTCCGCATCTATCCTGCGCATTCGCTGTCTGAAGCCGCGCAGCATCTCACCGGAGAAAAGCCGATCCTATGCCAGGAACAGATTTCCTTCGATGATATCCGCCGCCAGCGCCCGACAGCCGCATACGACCTCAGGGATGTCAAAGGCCAGACCGGTGCCCGCCGTGCCCTTGAAATCGCCGCCGCGGGCGGTCACAACATGCTGATGGTCGGCGTCCCGGGCAGCGGAAAGACGATGCTCGCGCGATGCCTGCCCGGTATCCTGCCTGAAATGACGGCACAGGAAGCCTTTGACGTGACGCGGATACACTCGGTCGCCGGGTTGCTCCCGCCAAACTCGGGCCTCATCACCCAGCGGCCCTTCCGCACCCCTCACCATTCCGCGTCGATGCCCGCCCTGATCGGCGGTGGCCCGGACGCGCGCCCGGGCGAAATATCCCTGGCCCATAACGGCGTCCTTTTCCTGGACGAGCTTCCCGAGTATCCGCGTCCAGTACTCGAAGCGCTCAGACAGCCCCTCGAGGACGGTTTTGTGACCGTCAGCCGTGTACGCGCCCGGTCTCAGTATCAGGCCAGATGTATGCTGATCGCGTCCATGAATCCCTGCCCCTGCGGTTATTACGGCAGCCGTGTCCGCACCTGCCGCTGCACAGAGCATGAGATCCGCCGCTATCTGGAACGCATCTCTGGCCCGCTTCTGGACAGGATCGACCTGCAGGTCGAAACAGACGCCGTTCCCGTTTCCGAAATCCGGCAGACCGGCGCGAGCGAATCGAGTGACGCGGTACGCGCGCGTGTCCAGGCCGCGAGAGAACGCCAGATCAGGCGTCTTTCAGCCGCTGGAATCACCTGCAACGCGCAGGCCACAGGCAGCGTCGTGCATGAACTGTTTCCCCTGCCTTCTGACTCCGCACAGGTACTTGAAAAGGCAGTCGACAAACTGCATTTGTCCATGCGGGCCTACACCCGCATTATCAAGGTCGCTCAGACGATTGCCGATCTCGAACAATCGCCGGTGATCGCGCCTACACATATTCTCGAAGCCGTCCAGTACAGGACGATCGATCAAAAATACTGGCAAAACTGAAACATTCACGAATTGAGGTGATCTACAGATGAAATGGCGTATCGTGACGGATTCCAGCTGCGACGTTCTTCCGCCGCTGCCCTGGAGTCAGGATGTGAGCTACGGCAGAGTACCTTTTGTTTTTCAGATCGGCAGCGACGAACTGACAGACGACGAAACGCTGAGTATTCCCGAAATGCTGACGAAAATGGAGCGCTGCCCCGATGCCAGCCATTCCGCCTGCCCCGCGCCCGGACTATGGGAAGAGCAGTTCGAGCAGGCTGACAGGGTGATTGCGCTGACGATCTCCGCCAATCTTTCGGGAAGCTATGAAAGTGCTGTGGTCGCGCGTGAAATGACCCTGGAAAAGCATCCGGGCAAAAAGATCCTGATCCTCAACTCGCTGAGCACCGGTCCGGTGATCAACATGGCGGTCGAAAAAGCGATCAACCTGATCAAAGCGGGTCTTTCGTTTGAAAAAATCACTGTGATGATGACGGAATTCATTCGCGCCCGTCACACCATTTTTGCTCTGTGCAGTTTCAACAACCTCGTCAAGAACGGCCGCGTGAGCCGCCTGGCGGGACTGATTGCCGGCAAGCTCGGCATCTGGGGAATCGGCATCGGGGATCCTGAAGGCAAGATCGAAATGGCTGCCAAGGTCCGCGGATCGCGCCGCATCATCCAGACCATTACCGACAACATGAAGCAGAATCATTTTTCCGGCGGCCAGGTCGTTATCTCACATTGCCTCAACCCTGATTTCGCCGGACAGCTCCGTGACGGGATTCAGCAGATCTGGCATGACGCGCGCGTGATGCTCACGGAAACTGGCGGTTTGTGCAGTTTCTACGCGGAACGCAGCGGCCTGATCGTCGCCTACTGACGCAGGTGATGACATGACGAACGAAAGACTGAAATACCTTCAGCTGCTGGGCGAGCGCTACAACTCCGTCGAAGCGCTGTGCACTGAAATCACGCGCCTTTCCGCCCAGCTGAGCCTGCCGAAAGGCACAGAACACTTCATGAGCGATATTCATGGTGAGTACGAAGCTTTCTGCCACATCATGAATAATTGCTCCGGCGTCATCCGCGAAAAAGTGGAGCTCTGGCTCGGCAATAAACTGACGCATACCGAAGCGGACGAACTTTGCACGCTGATCTATTATCCCCAGGCTGTTATCCGGAAACGGCAGCTGCAGCCTGAAAACCTTGACAGCTGGTACCGCAACCAGACGCATCACCTGGTTTATCTTGCGAAAATGCTGTCCAGCAAGTATACCCGTGAAAAGGTCCGCAAGGAAATGCCCCAGGAATGGGCCTTTCTGATCGACGAACTGATGCATTTTCAGGATGATGAAACCGCTATCCATACGGATCAGGAAAAGAATCGCCTCAAATACCATAACGCGATCGTGGACACGGTCATCAGCACACAGAGCGTAGACGGACTGCTCATCGCGCTGACGGACCTCATCAAGCGGCTGGCAGTCGACCGCCTGCATGTCGTCGGCGATATCTTTGATCGTGGGCCCCGCGCCGACAGCATTATGGATATCCTGATGAAGCATCCCTCTGTCGATATCGAGTGGGGCAATCATGATATCCTCTGGATGGGCGCAGCGGCAGGCAGTGAGGTCTGTATCTTCGGTGTTCTGCGCAACTCCCTTGCGCATGGGAACACCGTTATCCTGGAGAGGGGCTACGGCATTCCCCTTCGCGGCCTCGCCCTGACCGCGCAGGAACTCTATCCGACGCTCCGGTCTGATCAGGCCGCGCTCCACTTTATCAATATCGTTCTGTTCAAACTCGAAGGCCAACTCATCCTGCGCAATCCAGACTTCGGTATGGAGAGCCGGATGCTCCTGCATTTGGCGGACTTTGAGAACGGCAAAATCACCATCGACGGCCGTGAATGGCCGCTCAAAACACTGCCCTCCAATACCATCGACCCCGAATCGCCTTATGAACTGAGCGCGGAAGAAGCTCAGGTCGTACACGAACTGCGTCATGCCTTCAGACACAGCATCCGTCTTCGCGGGCATATCGACTTCTTGTACCGCCGCGGCTGGATGTACCGCGCTTTCAACGGCAATCTCATGTATCACGGCTGTATTCCGCTCCAGGCAGACGGCAGCTTCCTGGATGTCAAAATCCACGGCCATGTCCTCAACGGAAAGAATCTCATGGACTATGCCGACCAGATGGCCCGGCGCGCTTTCTATTCCCAGGATCAGCAAGCGCTCGATTTCATGTGGTACCTTTGGTGCGGTGTCAATTCCCCGGTCTGCGGGCGCGAAGTCAAAACCTTCGAGCGGGCCTTTATCCCGGACAAGGAGTCCTGGAAAGAGCCGCGGAATGCCTATTACACCTGGTATAACGACGAAGAATGCTGCATGCGAATCCTGAAAGCCTTCGGGCTCGAAGGGCCGTTCTCCCACATTATCAACGGCCACACGCCGATCCGCGTCACGCACGGCGAAAGCCCGCTCAAGGCAGGCGGACGCCTGATCGTCATCGACGGCGGCTTTTGCAAAGCCTATCAGAAAACAACCGGCATCGCCGGCTACACCCTGATCGCCAACAGCCACGGCATGCGCCTCATGTCCCACCAGCCCTTCACTTCTCTCAAGGAAGCGCAGGAATCCGGCCAGGACATTCATTCACAGTCTTTTGAGTTCGCAGTCTATCCCAACCGCCTCTTTGTACGCGATACGGATTACGGACAGACTTTGAGCGAACGTATCAATGACCTGACTGATTTGCTTCAGGCTTACCGGAACGGTCAGATCCACCTGAAGCCGATAATCCCGACATAACAACATCATTGAGGAGGCACTGTCATGAAAAAGAACGAAATCGCCGCGATGATCGACCATACGCTGTTGAAAGCGACTGCCACGAAAGCACAGATCGAACAGCTCTGCGCGGAAGCAAAAGAATACGTATTCGCCTCTGTCTGCGTCAATCCGGTCCACGTTGCCGAGGCAGCCCGCCTGCTGAAGGATTCGCCGGTCAAAGTCTGCACGGTGATCGGTTTCCCCCTTGGCGCGAACACCAGTGAAGTCAAGGCTTTCGAAACCATGAACGCCGTCAGCAACGGCGCGGATGAAATCGACACGGTCCTGAATGTCGGCGCCGCAAAGGAGGGCGACTGGACGAAGGTCGAGAGCGATATCCGCGCTGTCGTCAACGCTGCCGCGGGACGCCTCGTCAAAGTGATTCTGGAAACCTGCTATTTGACGCCCGACGAGATTGCCCGCGCCTGCAAAGCTGCCGAAAGCGCCGGTGCGAATTTCGTTAAAACAAGCACCGGATTCGGCAGCGGCGGCGCGAAAACCGAAGACGTCGCGCTGATGAAAAAGAGCATACCCGCTTGCATGAGTGTCAAGGCTTCCGGCGGCATCCATACCTATCAGGAAGCAATGGCCCTGATTGACGCCGGAGCTTCCCGCATCGGCGCCAGCGCGGGCATTCAGATCGTCCGCGATGCTGAGGACTGAGTGATGAATACCGAAGCGATCGATCGTCTGCGGCAAATCACCGGCCAGGCCAAACGCATCGTTTTTTTCGGCGGAGCCGGCGTGTCCACAGAGAGCGGCATCCCTGATTTCAGGAGTGTCGACGGACTTTACAACCAACAGTACAGCGAGCCTCCTGAAGAGATCCTGAGCCATCACTATTTCATGACGCATCCGGAGGAGTTCTTCCGCTTTTATCGTAATAAAATGCTTTATCCTGACGCTGAGCCCAACGCTGCACACAAACGGCTGGCCCAGTGGGAGGACGAAGGGCATCTGATCGCAGTCGTCACGCAGAACATCGATGGTCTGCATCAGAAAGCGGGCAGCAAAAAGGTATATGAGCTCCACGGCAGCGTGCTCAGGAATCACTGCATGCGCTGCAGGAAGGGATACGACCTGCAGTATATCATGAAATCCAAAGGCGTACCCCGCTGTGACTGCGGCGGCATTATCAAGCCGGACGTCGTGCTGTATGAAGAGGGGCTCGACGAGCAGACGATCCGCGGTGCCGTATCCGCCATCTCCCGCGCGGATGTATTGATTATCGGCGGGACTTCCCTGGCCGTGTACCCGGCTGCCGGATTCGTCAATTACTTTGAAGGCGATCATCTGATCCTGATCAACCGTGACCCCACACCGCAGGACCGTCACGCTTCCCTCATCATACGCGATCCGATCGGCCAGGTCATGGCGGCGCTGTAGCTTTCAATGAATCCCAATTATGCCGTATTTTTGTCTGAGTTCAAGGGAATGATGAATTGAACCGGCTGATATGATCGGATATAATATGATGGTCGGAGTATATCCGGCCATCTATTATGTAAATGGAGCGGGACGATATGTTTGGCTACATTACAATCAACGGCGCTGCACTCAGTGAAGAGGAAAAGGCACGTTACCGCACATATTACTGCGGGCTTTGCCGTGCGCTACACAAGACGTACGGAACGCTTTCCCGGCTGACACTGAGCAACGACATGACTTTTCTTGGGCTGACACTGAGCTCTCTGTACGAGCCTTCCGCCCTGGAAAGCGCTGGCATCTGTCCGGTGCATCCGGTGCGAAAGCAGGGGTATCTGAAAAGCACCGCGCTGGATTACGCGGCGGATATGAACATCCTGCTGACCTGGTACGTGAGCCAGGATCATCTATTGGATGATCATTCCACCAACGCCGGCCTGATGATCCGCCGCCTGAAACCGCATTACGAGCGTCTGAAACAGATTTATCCGGACAAATGCAGGCAGATCGAAACCTGCCTGGACCGGATCCATGTTCTGGAAGCCCAGACAGACGTTCAACTGGATGCCCTATGCCAGCTTTCCGGGAGGATCGTCGGCGAAGTCTTCCGGTGGAAGGATGATATCTGGGGAGACGCACTTCGTTGCATCGGCGAGTCGCTGGGCGGTTTTATCTACCTCATCGACGCGATGGATGATTATGATCAGGACCAGCGCCGCCGCCGTTTCAATCCCCTGAAAGACTTCCATGCGCAGCCGGACTATTTTGAATCCCTCAAACAATCCTTGACGCTCCTGGCGGCACAGGCTGCCGAAGCGCTCGAATCGCTGCCGCTGGAACAGGATGTCAACCTGATCAGGAATGTCGTATACAGCGGAATCTGGATACGTTATGAACAGCTGTTATCCAAATCCCAGAAAAAGGAGAACAAACAATGAACGGCGATCCGTTCCAGATCCTCGGCGTATCCTCGCAGGCCACAGAGGATGAGATCAAAGCGGCGTACCGGAAGCTCGCCAAGAAATACCATCCTGATCTCAACCCCAACTCCCCGACAGCCGAGGCAAAAATGAAAGAAATCAACGAAGCCTATACTGAGGCGATGCGCATCAAGAAAGGCGGCGGCAGTATGGACAGCTGGTACCGCAGCCAGTCTTCGGGTTATCAGGACAGCGGTTTCAATCACTGGCAGTATGAGTACCAGACGCAGGACAGCAGCCAGTTCCAGCCTCAATTCCAGGCCACGTACGATTATATCAGCACTTCACGGTATTATGATGCGCTGCAGATGCTGCACCAAATTCCCGAACACAACGCGCTGTGGAACTATCTCGCGGCGATCGCAAACATGGGTCTGGGCAATCGCCTGGCTGCGGCCAATTACGCGCGCAACGCGTATCAGATGGAGCCGGGCAACAATCAGTACCGTGAACTGTATGAGCAGCTGAGCGCGCCTGCCCGCACCTACCAGCAGCAGGGCACCAACTACGGCTATTCCATGCAGCGGCTGTGCAATAACCCCTTTATCTCCTGTATCGCGATTAATCTGTTCTGCAACTGCTTCCGCTGCGGACGCTGCTGCTGTTAACATGAATACGGAGGGCTTTATCTATGAATGGTTTTTTCAACAGGCTGAGATGGCGTCTTCAGCAATTCATGCAGGGCCGATATGGTCCTGACAAACTGACCCAAGTCCTGCTCTGGACCGGTCTGGGATTCTATATCCTCAATCTTTTTCTTCGCTGGCCGATCCTGGTCTATTTGTCCATGGCCATTTACGCCTGGGCGATTTTCAGGATGTTTTCCAAGAATCGCGTCGCCCGCGCCATGGAAAACCAGAAATTCTTTCAGTTCTGGTATTCTCTGAAAACCAATCTTAACCAGCGCAAACTCCGCTTGAAAAACAGCAAGGAATACAAGTATTTCCACTGCCCGAAATGCCATACTGTTCTGCGTGCAAGGCGCGGAGGCGGGAAGCGTACGATCACCTGCCCCAAATGCGGCAACCAGTTCGAACAGAAATCCTGACACTTTAAAGCGGAGGCTGCACTATGATCTCCAGTCATGATCGATTCGGGTCAGCATTGCCGATCATTGCGTTTTTTCTGGTGACCGCATTGATCGTTTCTTTATTTTTCCCGGCATCGCATGCAAACGCGGAAAATGCAGCGAAGCCCATCCTTTCTGCTGAAGATGCCGAAGGCTTTATTAACACGCTGCTGAATGAAGATGCAGCCCAGCTCGACAGCACTGTTTTGATGACGGGTCCGATGGAGAAAGCAGTCTCCGGAATGGGAGGATTTCGTGGCCTTGCCCAGTCACTGGCTGCCTTGGGCAAGGTTGAATCGATCGGTCCCGCCTATGAAATGCAGGTGTCCGGACTGACTGTATTCAGAATCCCCTGCCGTTTCCAGGCCATGCCGCTGGATCTTATCCTGACGACGGAAGCCGGTGCAATCGCCGGACTGGTCACAGCGGAGTTTACCGGAAATACTGCCGAAACGAGCGAAACAGCAGCAGACCCGGCATACCGTGAAATATCGCTCTCATTACCGGTTGCTTCCCTGAACGGTGAATTGCCTGGCACTTTACTGCTGCCCGAAGGCGATGGTCCCTTCCCCGCGGTGATTCTCGTCCACGGATCCGGGCCCAATGACCGTGATGAAACGCTCATGGCTCAGAAACCGTTCAAAGATATCGCTGAAGGCCTCGCTGCAAGCGGCATCGCCTCTTTCCGTTACGACAAGCGTACCTTTGTTTACGGTGCCGCCTTGGCAAACGACATTCAGCTTACTCTGAAGGAAGAGACCGTCGACGATGCTGTCTCAGCCCTGAAAATGCTCAGCCATCAGGAAGGCATCGATCCGGACAGGATCTTTATCCTCGGTCACAGTCTCGGCGCTACAGCGATCCCTGCGATCGATCAGGCGTTGAAAGAACAGGGCCTCAAAGCATGCGGCTATCTTCTGCTGGCCGGTTCCGTCCGTCCTCTCCCTGAACTGATGAAAGAACAGTACGATTTTCTTTATTCCCTGCTGCCGGAAATCACCGAGGCCCAGCAGGCAGAAAAAGAAACGTTATTTGCCCAGCTTGACCGGCTGAACGATCTTTCATCGCTGTCAGATGATACGGTGATTTTCGCCGCTTTTGTCCCCTACTGGCGCTGGCTTTCCGAGTACGATGCATTGGCCGCAGCTGAAAAAATCGATGTCCCATGTCTTGTATTACAGGGCGAAGAAGACTATCAGGTAACGATGAAAGATTATGCCTTATGGGAAAATGCCTTCAAGGAAAGTCCCAATTGGCAGTTCATCTCTTATCCTGATCTTGTCCATACCTTCGCAGCCGGTCAGAAAACCGAAGGCTCAGCAGTATACACCCGCAGCAACCATGTGGATCCAAAAGTGATCGAAGATATCGCTCAATTCATCCAGTCACATTAATCATCCATAAGCAAAGAACAAGCAGGAGATTGGAAATCCATTCTCCTGCTTGTTTTATTTCCAGGTACAGTTTCCGGAGACTGTAAAGTTGTCATATACCGCGCCAGCAGACGCGGGCGCAAATGGTATTCAGATCAGACTTTCGCGATAGTTTCTTCTTCCTCAGCCGCCGAACATGCTCATCAGGAAACCTGCGGCAATGGCGGAGCCGATGACGCCAGCCACGTTGGGGCCCATGGCATGCATCAGCAGGAAGTTGGAGGGATTCTCCTTCTGGCCCACACGCTGGGAAACACGGGCTGCCATCGGTACAGCGGAAACGCCGGCAGAACCGATCAGAGGATTGATCTTGCCGCCGGAAAGCTTGTACATCAGCTTGCCGACCAGCAGGCCGCCGATGGTGCTGAAGGAGAACGCGATCAGACCGAGAACAACGATATATATC
This sequence comes from Clostridia bacterium, assembly GCA_017430225.1. Lineage (GTDB taxonomy): Bacteria > Bacillota > Clostridia > Christensenellales > Aristaeellaceae > UBA4246. Next base: position 17,495 of record JAFRNK010000001.1, read on the forward strand.
GTCTGGATGTTGAGGAAGTTGGATCCTACCATCGTAGCGCCGACGCTGATGCCCAGGAACAAGGTCACGATATTCATCAGGGCATTCTGGGCGACATCGGAAAGGCGCTCCGTGACGCCGGTTTCCTTCAGCAGGTTGCCGAACATCAGGCAGCCGATCAGAGGCGCGGTGGAGGGCAGCAGCAGGATAACGAAGATGGTGACCACGATCGGGAAGAGGATCTTCTCGGTCTTGCTGACTTCACGCAGCTGTTCCATCTTGACCTTGCGCTCTTTCTCCGTCGTCAGCGCCTTCATAATCGGCGGCTGGATCATGGGGATCAGCGCCATATAGCTGTAGGCTGCTACAGCGATGGGTCCCAGCAGATGGGGGGCCAGCTTGGTGGTGGTCAGGATGGCAGTGGGGCCGTCCGCGCCGCCGATGATGCCGATGGAAGCGGCTTCATTGCCGTTAAAGCCCAGGAGCGTCGCTCCGAAGAAGGCGAAGAACACGCCGAACTGGGCGGCAGCGCCCAGCAGCAGGGACTTCGGATTGGAAATCAGGGGTCCGAAATCCGTCATGGCGCCGATGCCGATAAAGATCAAGCAGGGATATATACCCGCTTTGACGCCGATATACAGGATATCGATCAGACCGCCATGCGCCAGGATATGTCCATAGTTGTGATAAAACTCGCTGCTTTCGTCCAGGAAATTATCCCACAGTGCCTGATGATACAGGGCATTGCTGAATCCGCCGAGCGCGCTGGCATTGGCCAGCAGGCAGCCCATGGCGATACCGACCATCAGCAGCGGCTCATATTGCTTTTTAATTCCGAGATACAGCAGAACACAGGCGATGGCGATCATCACCAGGTTTTTCCATCCGTCACCGGATAGCATCATGGCAAAGCCGGATTCCGTCACCAGCTTGCCAAGCGAATCAAATATGCTCATGCCGACCTCCAATTAACCCAGAACAATGATCGGTGTGCCGGTATCAACTTTAGTGCCTGTATCCGCCAGCACCTGGACAACGGTCGCGTCATGAGGCGCCATGATCTCGTTTTCCATCTTCATGGCTTCGAGTACGGCGAGTACTTCACCGGATTTTACCGTCTTGCCTGCGGTCACGTTCATCTTGACGATCGTTCCGGGCATCGGGGAGAGGACCTGTTCGCCGGCAGCGGCAACAGGGGCCGGAGCAGCAGCGGGGGTAGGAGCGGGCGCAGCAGCAAGTGCTGCCGGTGCGGCAGGCGCTGCGGCGGGAGCCGGTGCATAAGCCTCATACTCGTCCAGAATCATTGCTTCACCCTGGTTCACTTCTACTTCGTAAGTCTTTCCATTGAGCGTTACCTTGTATTTCATGATCATTTGACCTCCTTGATAGAGACGAATTTCAGCTCATTCAGCGGCTTTTGCAGTTTGTTGGCGACGATCGCCATGATCATTGCGGCATCCCTGGGATCGGTGTCATACAGCTTCACACCGCCGGCGCTGCCAGGAGCAAGTTTCTTTTGCACAGGCGCAGCAGCGACAGGTGCAGGCGCGGCAGCGGGCGCCGCCGCGGTGGCTGCCGTCTTTTTCGAACTGGCAACCATGATCTTGCCGACAATGATGATCACCAGCATCAGCAAGGACAGGCCGATGAAGACCACCAGATAACCGAGGCAGGCATCAAGCAGCGAAGTGCCGAGAGAAAGCATTTCACCTTTCGTGCCGGCTTTTGCCGCTTCTTCTGCAACAGCCTCAGCGGCGGCAGGAGATATAAACAACATATGCCTTCCTCCTTACGCTTCTACGATCGTATACTTGGCAACCTTTTCGCGGGCCGCCTTGCGATCCTTGAGGAATTTCTCCGCTTGCGCCGGGAAGCAGATATAGCTCATGATATCTTCTTCAGTCTCAGCCAGATCGCCGAGGGTCTCTTTGGCTTTCTTGAAGTCTTCGCCCGTGCGCTTGCTGTCTTCAATGCGGCAGTCGACTGGCTTGCCGCCCTGGCCCAGGATCTTTTCTTCCAGCGCTTTATCCACAGGCGCGGGAGCGATGCCGTATTCGCCGCGGAAGTAGTTCTTGACTTCGTTGGAGATATTCTTGTACCGTTCGCCCACCAGGACGTTGGTGACGGCCTGATTGCCGACCATCTGGCTCAGAGGAGTGACCAGAGGCGGATATCCCAGATCCTTGCGGACAGCGGGGATCTCCAGCAGAGCGGCGTCGAACTTATCCATCGCGTTCATGTCCTTCAGGTTGGCGATCATGTTGCTCAGCATGCCGCCCGGGACCTTATAAACCAGCGCCTGGGAGTCAGTCGCCATTGACTTGGGGTTGATCAGTCCGCTGTCGACATACTTCTGCTTTACTGGCTTGAAGAAGTCGTTCACCTGGTTGATCACCTTTTCATTCAGGCCGGTCTCAATGCCGTACTGCTGGCAGGCATAGAAGAGCGTCTCCGTCGCGGCCTGGCTGGTGCCATTGGAGAAGCAGCTGGTGGCGGTATCGATCACGTCGACGCCGCTTTCGATCGCCTTGGTCAGCGTCATGTAAGCCATACCGGTGGTGCAGTGAGTATGGAGAACGACCGGCACATCGCCCACAGCGTCCTTGATGCCTTTGATCAGGTGTTCTGCCTCATAGGGGCTCATGGTGCCCGCCATGTCCTTCAGGCACAGCGTGTCAAAGCCCATCTTGACCAGGTTCTTGCACATTTCGACATACTTCTCGACGGTGTGCACAGGGCTCTGGGTATAGCTGATGCAGCCGGAAGCGATGGTGCGGTCCGTCGCGTACTTTTTCGTCGCAGCCAGGGCAGTTTCCAGGTTCCGGAAATCGTTCAGCGCGTCAAAAATACGGATGATGTCGATACCATTTTTAATACTGAGTTCCACAAACTTTTCCACCACGTCGTCGTGATAGTGCTTGTAGCCCAGAAGGTTCTGGCCTCTCAGCAGCATCTGCAGGCGGGTGTTGGGCATATTCTTGCGGATGTTGCGCAGACGCTCCCAGGGATCTTCACCCAGATAGCGCAGGCAGGAGTCGAAAGTTGCTCCGCCCCAGCATTCCACGGAATAGTAACCAGCTTTGTCCATCACGGGCAAGATCGCCTCAAAATCCTTGTAAGGCAGACGTGTAGCCATCAGCGATTGATTCGCGTCACGCATGACAGTCTCGGTAAATTGAACTTTTCTCACGTTTCCATACTCCTATCTTAATTTATTCGAAGGTATTTGCTCGGCTTCATCACTATAGAAATCCCACAGTGACTCATGGTATATTATAGCTCAAATTCCCGGGAAATCAAGGGTTATTTTTCCTGTTTTTCAAAAGGATTGCGCGATTTTGCCCCTTCAGAAACATTCATCAGTCACTCACATGAATCTCATGAAAAGACAAAAAAAGAAATCCCCGTTTTGTCGGGGACTTCCGTGCGCTCGGATTATTTCTTTTCCTGTTTGGGACTGTTTTTATGGACGACTGCGATATCCAACTCGTTCCGGCCTGCCTCGTCTTCCTCATGTTCCTCCCGGACTTCCCAATGGAGCAGGAATGTCAGGGCCGCACGTAGCGCGATCACGCAGGCGATCATACCGATCTCCTTGAAATCACGCGCCAGGATCGTACGAAGGACTTCACCACCGAGCTTGAATTCCAGCGCAAAGGCAATTCCATGCGCCAGAAGCAGCCGCAGGTTCCGGTTTTTCTTACTGATCATGCAATGAATGCATTGAACGACCGTCCAGATGATAATCACGACGCCGATCAGCTCCATCAGGAGGATCGAAAACTGGACAACGATCGTAAACACATGTTCGAGGGATTCATAGATGTTTTCAAATACCTGCATGTCTTTCCTCCTGTCTGATCAGTCGTTTAGCCGTGTCGTGCCGTTTTTATGCCCTTTGCGCTACGCTGAAGCCCAGCGCCTTCGCATGCTCTCCGCAGCGGGGGCCGTTCAGGTGCATCACTGTGACTTTTGACCGCTGTTCTTCAGGAAACAGTGCAGCCAGTTTTTCGAGCGGCAAATGAACAGGATGCGTCCTGGCGTCGATCGCTTCGGAATACACATGTTCAAAAGCCGGATGGTCTTTCAGGAATGCTTTTATACCTTCCTCGGTCGCCGTATCCGCTGTATAAAACACGCCTCCGTCCTGCGTTTCGAATGAGAGCGAATAACACACCATGCCGGGCGCGTGGCGCGTCGGACAGAAACGCACAGCGCTGAAAGCAGCGAAGCCCATTTCGGCCGACTCATCTTCGAACTGGATCTGATCCTCCGACACGCCGAATATCTTGAGCAGCTGGCGGATCTCCCGCGCATACCGCTGGTCGCCGGACGGGAGCAGTATATGTGCTTTATAGCCCAGTCTCTCCGCGCAATACAGTGTCAGCGATCCGAGGGACGCGCAATGGTCCGAATGGAAATGCGATATGGCGATCCATACTTCATTCACTGTGTCCAGGATGTTTTTGCAGATCAGATCCGCAAACACGCTCTCTCCGCAGTCGATCAGGAAGAGTCTCTTCCCTTCAAGGATATAGGCGGACGTGTTTCCCTCGGCAGGATTGAACGCCGCCCCTCGGCCCAGGAATTTCAGATCCATCATGTTCAGTTCCTCGCTTTTTTCCAGACACCGGGCACAAACAGAATCAGAATGGGGAATATCTCAAGCCTGCCCAGGAGCATATTCAGAATCAGGACGATTTTGCTCAGTACCGAGAACTCCGAATAACCGCCCATCGGGCCGACCATATCCAAACCGGGGCCGATGTTGTTGAGGCACGAAATCACCGCGGTCAGGTTTGTCTCAAACGAAGTATTGTCCAGCGAGAGCACGATTGTCGAAAAGATGACGATCAGGCAATATGCTACCAAGAACGCGTAAGTATTGTCGATCGTTTCACTGGAGATCGATTCACCGTCAATATGGACTTTTGCGACCGAATTTGGATGCAGTGAACGTTTCAGTTCCCTTTGCAGAGCCTTGAACAGCATGATCACACGGGAAACCTTGAATCCGCCGCCCGTCGATCCGGCGCAGGCGCCCATCAGCATGAGCCCGACCAGGAGTGTCCGCGCAAACTGCGGCCAGACGTTGAAGTCCGCGGTTGCGAAGCCCGTACTGGTCATGATTGCGCTGACCTGGAAGAAACTGTTGCGCAGGCCGTCCTCTGTTCCGTACTGCGGACGGACAAAGTAGAAAATGACAGTAGTCGACAGGAGCATTACGATCAAATAGACCCAGAGTTCCGAATTGCGCAAAGCCTTTTTGAATTGCCGCTGCAAAACGAGGTAATAGATGCCGAAGTTGACGCCGAACAGCATCATGAATACAGCCACGACCCACTGGATGTACGGGCTGTAAGCGCCGATCGACTCGGCTGTCAGAGCAAAACCGCCGGTACCTGCCGTCGCGAAAGCCGTGGTCACGGCGTCAAAGACATTCATGCCGCCTGCCATCAGGAAGCCGAACATGAGGACCGTGAAGAACATGTAGATCAAATAGAGAATGCGGGCGCTGCCCAGTGTGTGCGGCACCAGCTTGCTGACCTGGGGTCCAGGCGATTCTGCTCGCATGATATGAATCGAGTCCCCGCTCCCGCTGCCGCTCGTGATCGGCTCAATGGAAAGCAGAAATACGAGTACGCCCATGCCGCCCAGCCAATGTGTAAAGCTGCGCCAGTACTTCGCGCCCATCGTCAGCATACCGTAGTCGGTTACGATACTCGACCCGGTGGTCGTAAATCCGGAGGCCGTTTCAAACAGCGCGTCGATGAAGCGCGGAATCGCACCGCCGATCACGAACGGGAGGCAGCCGAGCACCGAGACCATCAGCCAGGTAATGCTGGCCAGGACGAATGCTTCCCGGGCATAAAAGGTCTTTTTCTGCGCCGGGAAAATGAATGCTGTCAGGCTCAGGAGCAGCATCAGCGCCATCGTGATGATAAAGCCCCAGAAAGTCGGCATCTCGCCGTAACAAATACTGATGACTGCTGCCGGTATCATAAACGCGGCCACGATTCGCAGCACGCTGCACAGCAGCCGCAGGATCATCCGGTAATTCATGCGCGGCCCCCTTTAGGCGCGGTCTTGAAGATATCGTTGATCGTGTTGAACTCTCTTGCGATGGTCGTGACTACAACGCAGGAATCTCCCACATTGAGCGCGTCTTCACCGGAAGGCACGATAGTATTCCCGCGGCGCGTAATGATTGCGATGCGCAGGTTGTCCTTGATCGGGATGCTCTTAAGCGGCTGATTGAGATACCAGGTCGACGTATTCACAGAGAACTCAAGCGCTTCAACGCGTTCGCTGACCAGCCTGTGCAGAGTGATCACGCCTTCGCCGGGCCGGTTTTCCATAGCGCGCACATATCGCAGGATGTCGCTGGACGTCAGGATTCTCGGCGTGATGACGCATTCCTTGATTTCGTCTGACAGGATCGATGTATACTCGGTCCTGTTCATTTTGCAAACGACCTTGGGCACCTGGATCTTATGCGCGTACATCGAAACGATGATATTCTGCTCATCGATATCGGTCAGCGCGACGACGGCGTCCATCTCTTCAATGCCTTCCTGGCGGAGAATGGCGAAGTTGGTACCATCCGCGTGAATCAGTTCCGCTTTGGGCAGCATCTCGCTCAGCACATTGCAGCGTTCCAAATCGGTTTCGATGATCTTGACGTTGACGCCGGTCTGCGCCAGGAACTGGGAAAGATACACTGCGATACGGCTCCCGCCGATCATCAGCACAGAACGGATCCGCGGGGTTTCATAGCCCGTGGACTTGAGCAGGCTCAGCAGATCGCTCGTCGCAGCGGTCACATAAATATGGTCGCCCGCTTTCAGGACGAAACGACCGTCGGGGATATAGACATTGTCGTCCCGTTCCACCGCACATACGAGCACGTGCACGCGCAGGGACTTATACAGGTCTGAAAGCAGCATCCCGTCAAGCTTGCCGCCTTCCGGTACGGACATTTCAACGATTTCCGCGCGTCCTTTGGCGAATTTTTCGCGTTTGAGGAATGACGGGTACTGCAGCAGGTTGCTGATCTGCTTGGCCGTCGAGCGTTCGGGGTTGACGACCATGCTGAGGCCGAGGCCTTCCTTGAGCAGATATACATCTTCGTTATATTCAGGACTGCGGATACGCGCAATGGTATTCTTGCACCCGAGCTGGCGCGCGATCATGCAGCAAAGCAGATTCGTCTCATCCGCTTCCGTCGCCGCAATCATCAAATCGGCTTCTCCGACGCCCGCCTGTCTCTGTATGGAAACAGACGCACCGTTGCCTTCCAGCACCTGTACGTCAAGGCTGTCCTCTGTCTGCTTGAGCGCGGCGCTCTGGTTGTCGATGACTACCAGATCGTGTCCTTCACGGACCAGCGCCTGTGTGACGGTAAAACCGATTTTGCCATCACCAATCACAACAATTTTCATGCTTAATCTCCTTTGATGTCCCATCGGAACAGTTTCCTGCCGGGACACGGATACTATAACACTTTTTCATCCGGTTGGCAATCCGTATTCCCGACAGCCGGCATTTCGGCGCTCCAGAGAACGGCTTTGCGCTCATACATCTCATCCACACGGCAGATGTATTCCTCGATGTTCCCCACGTTCGGCGCGCGGACGATCTTCCCGCCGCTTGGTGCTACGCGCTTGGAAATCGCGCCTGCCCCCAGCGCCAATACATGCCCGGTCTCCTCCATCATCCGCACGTTGTAGAGACATTCGGCTCCCCGTCGCGCGTACGCGACGTTCTCGAGGGCACCGGCCATATACTTCTGCCGGTACATATAATATGGCCTTAAATCCATATCTCCGGCGCAGCGTCCGGCTTCCTCCAGCATTTCTGCAGTCATCTGCCCATCCGGGAGCGGCGCACCGTACAGATGCATCGCGCTTGCGTGCTTGATCGCAAGCGAGTGTACCGTCATGCTGTCAGGTTTCAGTCTCCGGATCCATTCAAGCGATTTGCGGAACATCCCGATGCCCTCACCCGGCAGCCCGGCGATCAGGTCCATGTTGATATCGTCAAAACCGAGCGATCGGGCCAATTCATAGGCGGAAACAGTCTGTTCGCTGGTATGCCTGCGGCCGATCCGCTGCAGCGTCACGTCATGAAAAGTCTGCGGATTGATGGAAATGCGCGTCACAAGAGCGTTTTTGAAAAGGTTGAGTTTTTCTCCGTCGATCGTATCCGGCCGGCCCGCTTCCACCGTAAACTCGTGCCCGTCTGCCAGAGGCTGAACGGCTTCAAGGACCCTCGCAAGTTCATTCGCGGGAAGCGATGTCGGCGTTCCCCCGCCCATATACACAGTCGATACCTTCAGCCCATGTTCTGCGATCAGTTTCCCGGTCAGTTCGATTTCCCTCAGTAGCGCGTCCACATACGGCCTGACCAGTTTTCCGTTTCCGATCTCACCGCTGGAAAAACTGCAGTAAGTGCATCTCGTGACGCAGAACGGAATGCCGATATACAGTTCCACCTGATCCTGGCTTGGCGCCGGGAGTTCATTCTGCACTGTGATGATGTCCCGTAGAAGCCCGATCTTCGGCTCCGTCACGCCAAAGGTCGTTTTCATGACAGAGAGTGCTTCTTCAAAACTCCTGCCCTGTTCCATCTGCTGGTATATCAACCGTGTCGGACGGATGCCCGTCAAGGAGCCCCAGGGCGGCTGCCTGCCGGTGGATTCACGGAAAATCTCATAAGCAGCCAGTTTCGCGGCGCGTTTCCGGATGCGTTTCTGTTCCAGAAAATCCGGCACCGTCTCATATTCTCTGCAGGCTTCGCCGCTGACAATCCCGGCTGCTTTGACGTTTACCGCTGTTTTTCCATCCAGCTGGCTCTCTTCCATGATCAGGGTTATATCAGCCTGACCATCCGGCCCGGGATTCTCCGGATAGGCCGCATAATCCAACTGTCCGAAAAAGACCCGGGCGATATCCGCCAGGTCGTTGGCCAGTTCTGGAGCGTGGGTAACAATAGACAGTTTCAAAGCGATTCTCCGTTATTTCGTAGCGCGGTAGGCTTCAATAACGTCCGTACGGTTCTGAAGCTTCTTCAGCGCTTCGTCCAGCTGCGCGCGTCCGCGTACCTTGACAGTCATCATGATCGAGCAGGTCTTGTTCTTATTGACCTTGACCGACACCGCGGTGATCGGCAGATTCAGCGCATCCACGAAGGCCGTGATCTCACCAAGCAGGCTCGGATGGTCATAGCAGATGATCTGGAAACTCGCGCTGAAATCGCCGCTCTCCTCATCTGCCCATGATACGTTGACCATGCGTTCCTGCTCGCCATGGAGCGCGTTTACGCAGTCCGCCTTGTGCACTGTCACCCCGCGCCCGCGTGTGATGTACCCGACAATGTCGTCGCCAGGAACAGGATTGCAGCAGCGCGCAAAGCGCACCAGCATATCCGGTTCGCCCTGGACATAGATACCCTGGGTGGGCTTGCCGAGCGCCTTGGGAGGAGCCGCTTCGGGCGACACGATCGGAATCGGTTTCTGCGCAGGCGCTTCACGCCGGTTCTTTTCCTCCACCAGACGGCTCATAACATATACAGATGTCACACCGCCGTAGCCGATCGCGCCATAAAGATCATCCAGCGAATTGAACATGTACTTCCGCAGGATGGGCTCGTAGTATTCTTCCTTCAGGTAATCCGGCAGCTTGACGTTGCGCCTGCGGGCCTCGTGCTCAAGCATATCGCGGCCGCGGGTGACATTCTCCCCGTGCAGCTCGTGCTTGAAGAACTGTCGGATTTTCGCCTTGGCCTGCTGCGTCTTGACGATCTTCAGCCAGTCCATGCTGGGACCTTTGGAGTTCGGCGAGGTCATGACCTCCACACGGTCGCCGGTCTGCAGTTCCGTATCCAGCGGCACCATTTTGCCGTTGACCCGGGCGCCGACGCACTGGTTGCCCACATGACTGTGAATGCGGTACGCGAAGTCCAGCGGCGTCGCGCCGCGCTGCATGTTGATGATATCGCCCTTCGGCGTAAAGATAAAGACTTCCTCGGAGAAAAGGTCTGTTTTCAGGCCGTCTATAAATTCGTGGCTGTCACGGGTTTCAGACTGCCAGTCAAGGATCTGCCTGAGCCAGAAGAGCTTCTGATCCAGCGCTTTGTCCCCTCCGCCTTCCTTATAGCGCCAGTGCGCGGCGATGCCGTATTCCGCGACCCTGTGCATTTCGCGCGTACGGATCTGCACCTCGAACGGGAACGGAATGCGCCGGCCGCCCATGACCGTGGTGTGCAGGGACTGGTACATGTTCGCTTTGGGCACCGAAATATAATCCTTAAAGCGTCCCGGCACCTGTGTCCACAGCGTATGCACGATACCGAGCACTGTATAGCATTCCGGAATGGTGTCCACGATCACACGGATCGCGATCAGGTCGTAGATCTGATCGAACGGCTTGTTATGGATGACCATTTTGTTGTATACGGAATACAGATGCTTGGGCCGGCCGTCAATGGAGAAATGCATGTGCGCTTCGGTCAGCTTTTCGGAGAGTTCTTTCTTGATGAGCTCGATATTCTCCTCCCGCTCTACGCGCCGCATACCGATGCGCTTGGCGACCTCCTGGTAGCCTTCCGGATCGATATAACGCAGCGACAGGTCTTCCAGCTCCTGCTTGATCGCGTACACACCCAGGCGATGAGCCAGCGGCGCGTAAATATCCAGGGTTTCGCGTGCAATCGCGATCTGCCTGTCAGGCGCCTGGAACCGCAAAGTCAGCATATTATGCAGGCGGTCCGCCAGCTTGATCAGAACCACGCGGATATCCTTGCTCATCGCGAGGATCATCTTGCGCAGCGATTCAGCCTGCTGTTCCTCCCTGTCAGAGAAATTCAGCCTGCCCAACTTGGTAACACCGTCCACCAGCTGGGCAATCTCGTCCCCGAAGTTCTCCCGGATGGTATCAAGGCTGACGTTTTCACAGTCTTCCACTGTATCATGGAGAAATCCCGCCGCGATCGTGGGCGGATCGATCATGATCTCCGTGAGAATACTCGCGACATAGACAGGATGGATGATGTAGGGCTCACCGCTCTTGCGCATCTGTCCCTGATGCGCCTCGTTCGCGAATTCATACGCGCGTCTGCACAGTTCCGCGCCTTCATGGTCATATGTTTTTTCCACACGGGCCATAATCTCATCAATCGTCAGAGGTTCATAGGCGGTATATGCCACAAAGCTCCCTCCTTTCGCGCCTGAAGCAGCTGATACAGATCCTCCGCTTCAGGATCCCGCTTGACCAGCGGCTTCATGCTCCATACCATTGCAGTCATGTCAAAATCAACCAGCTCCATCCGGCCCAGGACGCAGGCTCCGGCTACCGCCGCGCCTGTGCTCAGGCCGGCATTGCGCGCAAGGTTGAAAATTCCTTCGGCCGCCGGCGTTTTCCGCATCGCTGAATACAGGTTCCTCAACTCGTCTTTGCCCACCGCGCAATCGTTCAGCAAAGCCGACATGCTCTTGCTCGTCGGGCAGATGATGATTTCTGCGTCAGGAAATACCCTCCTGAAACTAAAACGATCAGTCCCTGTAAGGTCACCGTCTGCCAGGATTACCGTCCGGTACGGAGCATGAATGTACCGGTAATCCACCCCATAGACGATGGCGGAATACGCGCACGCATCCCGGTAAACAGCCTGCCGCAGATCGAGATCGAGGCGCTTTTCACTCCACATCCTCGCCGTATCCGCGCAGCGGCAATAGATCAGTACTCCCTGAAGCGGAACCGCATCCAAATCGGATTCAGCGTTTCCGTCCTTCTCCGGCGTTTCGGCTCTCCCGGGTTCAGACACCACCCGCAGCAGATCACGCATCACTGAAGCGGCTTCGATCGCAGCATTCCGTACGATGGTCACATGCCGCGGCAGCATTCTGCTGATCTGGCATTCGTAGGTGACCGTACCCCGAAACTCATTCCTGACCGGCGAAAAAACGACATCCACAGTCCTCGGCTGCAGTTTCATCAGGTCCCCGTGCCTGAACGCGATGCCGGCCCGCCGGGTGTCCCCCTGCATCAGCTCGCATTTCAGATGCTCACAATTCTGGCCCACGGCACGGGAAGACCATAAAACCAGGTTCTCCCGATAGAAGACCGGTGCGGGATTATCCATACCAAACGGCTCCATGCTTTTCAGCATCTCGACCGTTTCTTCATTGACCTCGCTCAGATCCAGAACGTCGTCATACATGACCGTCGGCATCAGGACAGCGTCACGACCGATCTGGGAAATCACCGCCTCGCTCAGCCGCTCGCGGAAGGCTGGAATATCCACTGTTTTCAACGTCATGCCCGCGGCCTGCGGGTGTCCGCCAAAGCGGGTAAACAGATCCTGGCACGTTTTCAGCGCCTGGTAGATATCGACACCGGTCACGCTCCTGGCGGAGCCCACCGCAACAGTCTCGCCCTCCGCGAGCACGACTGTCGGATAACCGTACTTTTCGGCGATACGCCCCGCCGCCAGGCCGACCACGCCGCTGTCGTATCCCGTTCCGCTCACGACGATCGCCCGCAGCCGGCACAGATCCATTTTTGCGATCTGTTCTTCCGCGTCCTCCAGAACTGCCCGCTCTTCCTCCTTGCGCAGGTTGTTGAGCCTGTTCATTTCAAACGCAAGAAGTTCCGCCTTTTCTTCGTCGTCCTCAAACAGGAGCCTTACCGCCATCAAAGCGCTCTGCAGGCGCCCGCAGGCGTTCATGCGCGGCGCCAGCCCGAAAGCGATGTGTTCGCTGCGCATCGGTTCCCGGTAGCCGGAAACGCGGATCAGCGCCTGCAGTCCGGGCCGCTTCGTATTCTCGATCGCTTTCAGGCCAAAGGCCACGATCGCCCTGTTTTCGTCCCGCACCGGGACCATATCCGCCACAGTCGCCAGCGCCGCGAGGTCCATGCAGTCCTGTGCCGCGTCCTCTCCAAGCAAGGCGCGGCAAAGCTGATACGCGACGCCCGCGCCGCAAAGACCAGAGAAAGGATAAGGCGCCATCAGCGGATCGATGACCGCGTCGGCGGGCGGCAGGACGTCAGGCAGCGCATGGTGGTCGGTCACGATCACCTGCATGCCCGCCTCTTTGGCGATTGCAACTTCATGGACAGAAGTGATACCGCAGTCTACCGTCACCAGGATATCCGCCCTGCCGATCAGGTCCCGGACAGCATCCTCATTGAGGCCATAGCCTTCCTCATGCCGATCCGGAATACGGTACATGGTCGGATAGTCGGGAGGCTCCAGTCCATACTGCAGCAGCGTCTGCACCATGATCGCCGTCGCGCAGATACCGTCCACGTCGTAATCGCCGTAAACGATAAATCTCTTATTCTGCGTCTTCGCTTCTTCGAGGAGGCGAAGCGCCTTATCCATGTCGTGCAGGAGCATCGGATCATTGCGCTGGCCAAGCGAAGGATGCAGGTATGCCTGCGCCTCTGCTTCCGTCACGATCCCGCGGGCACGCAGCAGCGAGCTCATTCTCGGGCTCAGGCCCTCAAACGGCTTCATCGCGTCGTATCCGGTTGTTTCGTTCGGCGAAGCGGCCCGCCTGAGGATTCTCTGCATTTTCTCTCCTTTCCCGCAGACATGGAATAGATAAAGGGAGATCGCCGTGTTTCAGGACGATCTCCCCGGAATGATACGCTTACGCCTTGGCGACCTTGGCAGCCTTGGCTTTCGCAGCCTTTTCGTTGCGCCACTCGGTCAGCGCAGCCCAGATGTAACCGTTGATCAGGTTCGCACTGTACACGCCGGCGATGATGCCAACGATGATCGGGAGGGCGAACTCCTTGATGCTGGATACGCCGAGGATGTACAGGGAGAGGATGGTGACCAGAGTCGTCAGGGTCGTATTGATGGTGCGGCCCAGGCTCTCCTTGACGGAGATGGTCACGATCTCAGCGCGCGGCAGCGCAGCGTATACGGCCTTGCGGTGATTCTCACGGATACGGTCAAAGATGATGATCGTGTTGTTGATGGAATAACCGACGATCGTCAGCATGGCCGCGATGAAGGTCGAGTTCATCTGCAGGAAGCTGCGGGCGAAGACCATGAAGGAGAGCATGATCAGCACGTCGTGCAGGATGCCCAGCACAGCGGCGACGCCCATGTTCAGGTCAAAGCGCAGAGCGATATAGATCAGCATCGCCACAGCAGCCGCGACCACGGACCAGATCGCATTGCGCAGGAGGGTGCCGGAGGCAACGCCGCCCACGTAGGAAACGGTCGCTTCGTTGGTCTTCATGGTCGGATATTTGGCGGAGAGTTCAGTCTCCAGGGACTTGCGCAGGTCTTCTACACCGGTCTCGGAATCGATCGCTTTGATGCGGATCTGGAGTTCCGTCTGGCCGCTGCCGGCCTTGGCGATCTGATACTCTTTGATGCCGGCGTTGTTGAGCGCTGTTTCGACATCGGAAATCTCAAAGGTGGAACCCATATGGTACACGATGGACAGACCGCCCTCAAAGTCGATACCGCGGTTGATGCCCAGGCCGAAAATCGTCAGCACGAGGGCTAGCAGCATCAGAGCGACAGATACACATAAGCACGTTTTGGCGCGTTTCTGCATTTTCATATTACTGCGCCTCCTTCTTCAAAGCTTTCGCGCTGAACAGTTCAGGCTTGTTGGGGATCACGTTGATCATGTTCAGCAGCAGGATGCGGCTGATGACGATCGCGGTGAACATGGAGCATACGACGGACAGCGCCAGCATGTTCGCGAAGCCGCGTACAGAACCGGTGCCGAACACCATCAGGACGATGGCAGCTATCAGGGTGGTCACGTTGGCGTCGAGGATCGCGCTGAAGGCGTTCTTGAAGCCCATGCGCGCAGCGGCCTTGGTGTAGCGGCCCAGGGCCAGTTCTTCACCGAAGCGCTCGAAGATGACGACGTTCGCGTCGACCGCCATACCGATACCGAGGATAACGCCGGCGATACCGGGCAGGGTCAGCTGGAAGCCGGGCAGCATCGCCACGAACCAGAACAGGATGATGATGTACAGGACCAGCGCCCAGGAAGCCACGAAACCGGACAGGCGATAACGGATGATCATGATCAGCATGACCAGCAGGATGCCGATGGCGGCGGCTGTGAGGGAGGTCTGCAGGGCGTCTACGCCCAGGGTCGCGGAGATGGTATCCACCTTCTGCTGGGTCAGGGTCAGGGGCAGAGCACCGGACTGGATCTGGATCGCCAGCGCGTTGGCGCTTTCCGCGTCAAAGCCACCGGTGATGATGCCGCTGCCGCCGGTGATGGCGGTGTTGACAGTCGGGTTCATGATCATCTGGTCATCCAGATAGATGCCGATCTGCTGGCCGATCGCATTCTGCGTCATATCGCTGAAGATCTTCGTGCCTTCAGCGTCCAGCTCGAAGGCGACCACATATTCCTGGCCGAGGGTGTTGCCCTGGTTCTCGGTGGTCGGGTAAGCGCGCTTGATGTTCGCGCCGGTCAGGATGGTGCCGTCCGGAGCGCGGAACTCCAGCTTCGCCGGGGTACCGATCAGCTCGAGCACGGCGTTGGGATCCGTCACGTCAGGGATCTCGACACGGATGCCGTCCGCACCCAGCTGGGTGACGGTCGCTTCCGGATAGCCCTGCTCCGTCAGACGGTTGCGCATGATATCCATGGTCGAGGAGATCAGATAGTTGAACATGCTGTCGTTGGTGTCTTCCGGCCGGTCGGCGGAATACTCAACGTACACGCCGCCGCGCAGGTCCAGGCCCAGGGAAATGGATTCCGGCCAGTTGTCAGCGTTGGTCGGCACCCAGGGCAGCATCTTGTAAAGACCGTCCTGGCCGAGCTTGTCGATGCCGGTCACGGACAGTACGCCCAGGCAGATGGTCAGGACGCACATCACGCACAGGGTGATGAGCCCTTTGGTTTTCGCGGTCGTTTGCTTCCGCGTCTTCGTTTTCTTGCTCATAAAGGTTTTCATCCTCTCATTATTCATATAATGTTAAGAACAGTTCCAGGGCTGTCTTCGCTCTATCCGCCGTTCCCGGTCAGGCAAAACGCCTGATAATTGGAACGCAGGTAAGAAGTCCTCAAGATCGGCAGTCCGTTCGCGTCGGATACGGGCTTTCCATCAAAAGCAGATACCTGGAGCTTTTCTTTGGATACGACCCTGTCGAAGCCTGATTCCTGCACCTCGATGACAGCATCATGCTGCAGAGAGGCAGTCAGCAGCGCGTCTTCATGAACCGCTGTACGAATCGGCAGTTCCGACTGGGGTTCAGCTTCGCTGCTGACGATGAAGGGCAGACACATGAGACAGCAGACCACGAGCGCAAACAGCAGCCCGATTAAACGGCTTTTCACAGTCCTACCCTCCTTTCAGCAACCAGACTTCGGTATGTTTCTTGGGTTATGCCCTGATTTCGGCTCCGAACTTTTCGGCTACAGTCTTCAGCACCTTGTTCATGACACGGACAATCTCCTCGTCGGTCAGGGTATGGTCTTCAGCGCGCAGGCGCAGTGAGAACGCCACGGACTTTCGGCCCAGACCCACCTGGGGACCGCGGAAGATGTCGAACATGGAGATGTCTTCCAGCAGTTTGCCGCCCGCTTCGCGCATGGCGTCCATCATCGGGCCGACAGGCTGCGTTTCCGCAACGACCAGCGCCAGGTCGCGGCTGACCGCCGGGAATCTCGCCAGGCCGGCAACATAACCCATGGGCTTCGCGGCGGCAAAGAGCTTCGGCAGGTTGATTTCCGCGATATAGACACGGCCGCTCATCTCGTAGGCTTCGGCAACTTCGGGATGGATCTCGCCGAGCACAGCGATGTCCTCGCCGTCAGCGCGGATCACGGCAGCACGGCCGGGATGCAGCCAGGTCTCCTGGACAGGCAGGATGGTATAATTGGCACCGGTCTGGCGCAGGAGCACCTCGACAGTGCCGCGGAGGGTGTAGAAATCTTCACCCGGCCCATAGGCGCAGAGACAGAGGCTGTTGTACTCGCTCGGCAGGTTTTCAGCCGTGCGGTGCACGTTGTCGAAGACTTTGCCCAGTTCATAGATCCGGGCATGCTCGTTGCCGTGCGCCTGGTTCAGCTGCGCGGTGGTCATCACGCCGCAGAGCAGCGTCGTACGCATATAAGCGCTGTCCTCACCCAGGGGATTGCGCAGCGCAAGCGCGTTCATCCGGTCATCTTCTTCCGGAAGACCCAGCTGTTCCAGCTTTTTATGCGCGATGAAGGAGAAGGTCATGGTCTCGTAATAGCCCATGCCGGAGAGCAGCTTACGCATCAGGTCGTTCTGCAGCATACCGGTGCTGCGCTTGCCGTCTGCAGCGCCTTTCAGCGGCGTCGTCGGGATCAGCTCATATCCGGCATAACGCAGGACTTCTTCGCACAGGTCGGCTTCGCCCTCGATATCCTGGCGGAACTTGGGCGCCGTCGCGGTCAGGGTATCCCCTTCCACTTTCGCGTCGAAGCACAGCTTCTTCAGGATCTCCACCATCCGTTCACCGGTCAGTTCCACACCGCTCAGGCGGTTGATCCGCTCCACGGACGCGACCACCGGCTGATTGACGACGGGATTCGGATACAGATCAATGATGCCGCTGACCACGTCGCCGGCGTCCAGTTCGTTCACCAGCTGCGCGGCACGGTTCAGGCCGTCGAGCACCGTCTGCGCGGAGACACCGCGCTCGAAATGTCCGGAAGACTCCGTCCTGAAGCCCAGGGAACGGGCAGTCAGGCGGATGCTGGTACGGTCGAAAGAGGCGGTCTCGAAGAGTACGGTATGCGTCCCTTCAGTAATTTCGCTCTCTTCGCCGCCCATGATGCCGGCCAGGCCGGTAGGACCGTTCTCGTCGCAGATCATCAGCTCGCCGCCCTTAAGGGTGTGCTCCTTGCCGTCCAGCGTGCGGAGGATCTCTCCCGCTTCCGCCCGGCGTACGATGATATGCCGCCCCGCCACCTTGTCCAGGTCGAAGGCGTGCATGGGATGACCCGTTTCAAGCATCACGAAGTTCGTGATGTCGACGATATTGTTGATCGAACGCATGCCCGCGGCGTGCAGCGCCTGGCGCAGCCAGGCGGGGCTCGGCCCGATGCGGACGTTGCGGATGACCCGCGCTGCGTAACGCGGGCAGAGATCATGGTCCAGCACGTCCACTTTCGCGAAGTCGCCGATGCTGGCAGTCGTGTCTTCCTTCACCTGCACTTCAGGCAGGCAGAGTTCTGTACCCATCGCAGCAGCGGTCTCCCGCGCCACGCCCCAGACGCACAGGGTGTCCGGACGGTTGGCGAGGATCTCAAAATCGATCACATGATCGTTCAGGCCGAAAATCTCACGCACGTCTGTGCCCAGCGGATGATCTTCCTGGAAGACCAGGATGCCCTCATCGCCGACGCTCGGATACAGCTCCACCGGAACGCCCATTTCGGGTCCGGAGCAGAGCATGCCGTAGCTGTCCACACCGCGCATCTTGCCTTTTTTGATCGTGCCGCCTGGCAGCTTCGCGCCGATCATGGCGACCGCCACCAGCTGGCCCGCCGCCACATTGGGCGCGCCGCAGACGATCTGCAGGGGTTCGCCGGAACCGACGTCCACCGTGCAGACATGCAGATGATCGCTGTTTTCATGCGGGACGCAGGTCAGGACCCGGCCGACTACCACGTTTTCCAGCTGTTCGCTCAGGTCGTCGATGCCTTCGACGCCCGTGCCGGTCATGATCATGCGCTCCTGGTATTCCGCCGGAGATACGGGAATCGGGGCGTACCGCTTCAGCAAATTCATGGATACTTTCATCTTTTCAGCCCTCCTTGACGTCCTCACGGAATTGCCGCAGGAAGCGCAGGTCGCCTTCGTACATCAGGCGCATGTCCTTGATGCCGTACCGGAGCATGGTGATACGCTCCAGGCCGATGCCGAAAGCGAAGCCGGAATAGCGTTTGGGATCGATGCCGCACATTTCAAGCACGTGCGGGTTCACCATACCGCAGCCCAGCACTTCGATCCAGCCGGTGCCCTTGCAGATGCGGCAGCCCTTGCCGCGGCAGCTGACGCAGGTCAGGTCCGCTTCAGCGGAAGGCTCAGTGAACGGGAAGAAGGAAGGACGGAAACGGACGTGGATATCCGAGCCGTAAAGCCGGCGCGCAAACGCTGCCAGGGTCGCCTTCAGGTCACCCATGGAAACGCCTTCGTCAATCACGAGGCCCTCGATCTGGTGGAAGACCGGGCTGTGGGTCGCGTCCACTTCGTCAGCGCGGTACACGCGGCCCGGGCAGATGATGCGGATAGGCGGCTTGCGCGTGGTCATCGTGCGCGCCTGTACCGGCGAGGTATGCGTGCGCAGCACCACGTTATCGTCGATATAGAAGGTATCCTGCGCATCGCGGGCAGGATGGTTCTTCGGGATATTCAGGAGTTCGAAGTTGAAGTGATCCAGCTCCACTTCCGGGCCTTCGACCACTTCGAAGCCCATACCGGTAAAGCAGTCCACCACTTCGTTCAGAACCAGTGTGTTCGGATGCACCGAGCCGATCTCAGGCAGGGGCTTCGGTTCCGTCACGTCCAGCCGTTCCATCTGCAGGCGGAGTTCCCGCTCTTTTTTCTGCATCGCCTGCTGCCGTTCGTCCAGCATGCGAGTAAAACGTTCACGGCGTTCATTGATCAGCTGGCCCATCTGCGGGCGTTCTTCGGCGCTCAACTGACCCATCATGCGCATCATGGCAGTCAGCTGGCCCTTCTTGCCCAGCATCATCACGCGCAGCGCTTCGAGCGCAGTCAGGCTGTCCAGATTTCCCAGCGCTTTCTCCATCTCTTCATCAAGACGGTTCAATTCGTCCCTGATGCTCATTGTGTCCTCCTTGCAGGCCCATTCATTCGGCATATCCCGCTCCACACATAGCTGAAAGCTGAATATACAAAGGCAATTTTAACACTACAGGGAATGAAAGTCAATTGATTTCTGAGCTACATTCCGACCATTTTGCGGCCGTTTCCAGTCTATCCCGGCGCTTGACAGCCCCCTGTTTTTGTGCTACACTTTTTTTGCAGTTAAAGCTGCAACATGCGCCCGTAGCTCAGTTGGATAGAGTGTCAGACTCCGACTCTGAAGGCCATGCGTTCGAATCGCACCGGGCGTACCAGACAAAAAGCCTTGATTCCACAAAGAGAATCGAGGCTTCTTCATTTATTTGGCAAACTATTTATCAGCTCTTTGGGATATATTTGCATTGTAAAGCATATTATATGTAGATTGACAAATTTCCGCCGTTCATGATATGATTCAACTGCTGGAATTATCCCGTTTTTAGCGGGATTCTGTATAACGATCGCTTTGAATCGAGGAATTGGAATGGCGTACGATCTGACACGCCCGCTGGTGATTGGGATCTCCTCCCGCGCCCTCTTTGACCTGGAGGAGGAAAACCGCATATTCGAGGAACGCGGACTGAGCGAATACGTCCAGTATCAGATGGACAACGAAAACACCATCCTGAAAAAAGGCGTCGCGTTCCCGCTGATCCAGGCATTTCTCAGGCTGAACAGCCTCGCAAAGGACGGGCGGCTCGTCGAGGTCATCATCATGTCCCGCAACAGCCCGGATACCAGCCTGCGCATTTTCCGTTCCATTGAGCATTACGGGCTGGATATCAGCCGCGCAGCGCTTACGAGCGGCGCACCGGTATCGCCCTATCTGAAAGCTTTCCAGACCGACCTTTTCCTGTCCGCTTACCAGCCAGACGTGCAGGATGCCATCAACGCCGGCATCGCGGCAGGCGTGCTACTGACGGATTCAAAACGTACCGGGATGAGCGACGAGATAAAGCAGATCCGCATCGCGTTCGACGGGGACGCGGTCCTATTCGGTGCTGAAGCCGAGCGGATTTTCCGCCACGACGGCATCGAAGCGTTCCAGAGCCATGAACGCGAGCACGCGAACGACCCGCTCTCAAAAGGCCCGTTCGCCAATTTCCTGATGTCGCTTTCCAACCTACAGGCCATGTTCCCAGACAAAGACCACGCGCCGATCCGCACCGCGCTGGTCACTTCCCGCAGCGCGCCCGCTCACGAAAGGGCGATCAAAACGCTGCGCTACTGGCATGTCCGGGTGGACGAAGCCTTCTTCCTCGGCGGCGTGCGCAAGCGCGAGATCCTGGAGCAGTTCGGCGCACACATTTTCTTTGACGACCAGCACGTACACGCAGATCCCGCCAGCGAGATCGCACCGGCAGCCATCGTGCCGTACCGCGTGAACGACGACCCGGAGAAATAAACGGAATGACCACTTCCTATCCCCGCCCGCAATTTCGCAGGCAGAGTTATTATTCACTGGACGGTCCCTGGACGCTGAACGGACAGACCGTCAACGTTCCTTATTCACCGCAGGCGCCGCTTTCCGGCTGGCAGGGCGATGTTCCCGAAACACTCACCTATATCCGGCGATTCGATCTGCCGTCCGGATTCTCTGCTCCCGCGCGGCGGATCATCCTGCACATCGGCGCTGTGGATCAGACCGCGAAGGTATATCTCAACGGTCAATTCGTCTGTTCGCACGAGGGCGGTTATCTGCCTTTCGAAGCAGACATCACAGGGCTCCTGCTGCCCATTGACAACGAACTGCGCATCGAAGCTGCGGACCGGTTGCTGCGCACCTACCCTTACGGCAAGCAGTGCAAGCGTCCCCACGGCATGTGGTATACCCCGGTATCCGGCATCTGGAAGAGCGTCTGGCTCGAACAGGTGCCCGATAAATACATTACAGGGCTTAGAACGGAGACGGATCTGGAAGGCCTGACCCTGACAGTCTGCACGAATACAGCAGAAGGCGAAGCGGAGATCAGCATCGACGGCCTTCCCCCGCTCACCTTGCACGTCAACCGTTCCGAACGGATCCGGATCCCCAAGCCGCAGCTCTGGTCTCCGGAATCTCCGTACCTGTATCATTTTTCAGTACGTTTCGGCGCGGATGAGGCTGCCAGCTACTTCGCTCTCCGAACGGTTTCGATCCTCAATAATTCCCACAACCGGCCCGTCATTGCGCTCAACGGACAGCCGGTTTTCCTGAACGGGCTGCTGGACCAGGGCTATTTCCCGGACGGACTATTCCTGCCGGGCGATCCTGACGGATACGAACACGACATCCTGGGTGCTAAGAGACTTGGCTTCAACACGCTCCGCAAGCACATCAAAGTCGAACCCGAAGCTTTTTACGCCGCGTGCGACCGCCTCGGCATGCTGGTGATCCAGGACATGGTCAATTCCGGACCATATCACTATATCCTCGATACGGTGCTGCCGAATTTGGGCTTTAAGCGCAGGCCGGATTTCCGTTTGGGCGATCGAAAGCGCAAAGCGTTCTTCGAGCAGCACTGCCGGGACATCCAGGACCATCTCTCCGGCCATCCATGCGTCATCGCCTACACGATCTTCAACGAAGGCTGGGGCCAGTACGATACCACGCGCATCTACCGCATGCTCAAGGAGCGTGACAGCAGCCGCCTCTACATCTCATCCTCCGGCTGGTTCAAAGGTTACGAGACCGATATCGACACTGACCATATCTATTTCCGCAACCGGGTGCTCACGCGAAGAGACCGGCCCCTGCTGCTGGCGGAATGCGGCGGATATACGTATGACGCCCAGCCCACGGAATCCAATTTGAAGACATACGGCTATGGGAAAACAAGCTCCCCCGAAGAACTGACCGGGCAGATCGAGACACTGTACCGGGATATGGTTTTTCCTTCGATCGACAGGGGCCTGAACGGCGTCATCTATACGCAGCTGACCGACATCGAAGGCGAAATCAACGGCCTCTATACCTATGACCGGAAGGGCTGCAAAGTCATCAGGGAGCGCATGGCCGCGCTCGCGCAGGAAGCACAGCGGCGTTTTCATTCCAACAACTAAGGAAGGTATTTCAGCGATGCTTGAGATCGTATCACGGTTCCGGCTTCAGGGCACTCCCATCGGCTGCGTCGATTTCGGTTCCGGCCACATCAACAAGACTTACCTCGTGGTCACCAACTACCCGCACTTGTACGTACTGCAGAACGTCAATACGCGCACTTTTCCGGACGCGAACGGCCTGATGCGGAACGTGATTCTGGTTACCGACCATATCCGTAAAAAGATTGAAGATCCCCGCCAGGTGTTACAGCTGGTTCCGACCGTCGACGACCGGCTCTACATTTTGGAGGAAGGCAACCAGCTCTGGCGCATGTACGAATACGTCACGGGCAGTGTCTGCCTGGACCAGGTCGAAAGCGATGAGGACTTCCGCCAGGCTGGCAAGGCTTTCGGCATGTTCCAGCGGCAGATGGCAGACTTTCCAGCCGAACAACTCGTCGAAGTCATTCCCAACTTTCACCACACGCCCAAGCGCTATGAAGCCTTTCATCAGGCGATCGAAAAAGACAAAAAGAACCGCGCAATAGAAGTCGAAGATGAAATCAATTTCTTTCTGGAGCGCGAGGCGTCGGCCGGTGAACTGGTCCGCCTGATGGAGTCCGGAGAACTGCCGCTGCGCGTGACGCACAACGACACAAAGCTGAATAACGTGATGATGGACGAAGCAACGCGCGAACCGCTCTGCATCGTCGACCTGGATACGGTCATGCCCGGCCTGGCAGCATACGATTTCGGCGACGCGATCCGTTACGGCGCGTCGGAAGCCGCTGAAGATGAGCGGAACCTGAGCAAGGTGCGCATGTCTTTGGGTCTGTACCGCGCTTTCGCGGAGGGCTTTGTCGGCGTCAGCCGGGACAGCCTGACCGCTCTTGAACGGGAAACCCTGCCCGAAGGCGCCCGCCTGATGACACTGGAATGCGGTATGCGCTTCCTGACGGACTACCTGCAGGGCGACACCTATTTCCATATCTCCAGGCCGGAGCATAACCTCGACCGCGCGCGGACGCAGATGACTCTCGTCCGTGACATGGAAAACAAGTGGGCGGAGATGAAACGAATCCTCCGCGAAGTCTGACACATTTCGGGAGTACAGCCATGAAACGCATCGCACTAACTTTTGACGACGGTCCGAATACTTCCATTACGCCCCAGGTGCTCGACATCCTCGGGGAGCATGGGATCGCCGCGTCATTTTTTCTGATCGCGGACAGCATCACGCCCGAATCCGCACAGGTCGCGAAACGGGCTTTCAGCATGGGGTGCGAAATCAACAATCACTCCACGACACATGAGCATATGAGTCGAATGATCCCTGATCAGGTCCGCCGGGAAGTCGAAAACTGCACTCAAAAGATTATCGAGCTGACGGGCCGGGCCCCGCGTTTTTTCCGTCCGCCTTATATCGACATCAACCGGGACATGTTTGAAGAAATCGGCCTCACCTTTATCTGCGGCTCCGGCTGCCAAGACTGGGTGCCTGATATCAGCGCCGAAGAACGCATCGAACGCGTACTCGCGAACGCCAGGGACGGCGAAATCGTCCTGCTGCATGATATGCCCGGCAACGTAAACACGGTAGAAGCCCTGAAAACGATCATTCCCGAATTGAAGAAGCGCGGATACCGCTTTCTCACCTGCGGACAGATGTTTGACGAATGTGAAATCGAACCGCGGCACGGCTGGATGTATTCCAACGTATTCCAGACCGAGCCGAGGACCGGACTTTAAGGAGATATTTGATGCGCGTATTGCTTGTTAAGGACGAAAAAGCGTTGTCTTCGGCGATCTGCCGTGTACTCAAGGCCGAACAGATCGTCACGGACACGGCATATGACGGAGAGACGGGGCTGGACGACGCCCTGTCCGGTATCTATGACGCGGTCATCCTGGACGTCATGCTGCCGAAGCGCGACGGATTCTCTATCCTCGAATAGCTTCGCGCCAGCGGTTCTGCCGTTCCCGTCCTGATGCTGACCGCCCGCGGGGAGCTGGAAGACCGCCTTCACGGGCTCAAGAGCGGCGCTGATTATTACCTGACCAAACCTTTCCAGATGGAAGAGCTCATCGCCTGCCTGCGCGTGATTACACGCAGGAAAACAGACGCGCCCGTCATGGCCCTGCGGTTTGGCGATACGGAGCTTGTGGAAAGCAGCGCTTCGCTGGTAAATACCCAGACCGGCGCGAGCATCAAACTGGGGGCCAAGGAATACCAGCTGATGGAAATGATGATACGGCACCCCAAACAGATTCTGAAGCGCGAACAAATCTTCGAGCATGTATGGGGTTACGACAGTGACGCCGAATACAATACCATCGAGGTATATATCAGCTTCCTGCGCAAAAAGCTCAGCTTTATTCAGTCGAAACTCAAGATCCACGCGACCCGCGGGGTCGGATACTCTCTGGAGGAAGAAGAATGCTGAAACGCCTCCGCTTCCGGCTGATTCTGCTCGTAGTGCTTTTGCTGTTCGTGATTTCAGCCGGTATCGTATTAGCCATCAATCTGATGAACGAACGTCAGATCAGCCTTGATGCATACGGCACGCTGAACCTGCTGTCGCGCGACGAAGGCAGACGGCCGGATTCTTTTTTGAACAACACCCGGCGGATGAGAAACCGGAATGAAAGGTCGGAGCTTCAGGCCGACCTGGGCAACTACGCGGTGATGATCCTTAACGAGGACGGCAGCATCCTCTCCTCAGTCTCCATTCGGGAAGACCTGTATACAGAAGAGGAACTGGCTGAACTGACAGAAAGGATCCTTGCGCAGAATAAGGCTCAGGGACAGATTGAGCGCCAGTATTATATGGTTCGCGACCTGCCGAATAACACGAGGCAGCTGATCGTCCTCGACAACCGTCTCGCCGGAGAAAACGCGCGACAGTTCCTGATCACGACGATCATCGTCGCCGCCTGCGCCTGGCTGTTGCTCAGCATCGGCGCTACGATGCTGATCCTGCGCATGATCAAACCTGTCGAGGAAGCATTCGTCAAGCAGCGTCAATTCGTCAGCGACGCGAGCCATGAGCTGAAAACCCCGCTGGCGGTCATATCCGCAAACGCTCAGGCTCTGGTCCGCGAAAACGGGCATAATGAACAGGCCGACTACATTCTTTCAGAAGTCGGGCGTGCGGATACGCTGGTCAAAAACCTTCTATCCCTTGCGCGCCTCGACCAGGCTGCCCCGCAGGCCGGTTTTGCGCCTTTCAACCTGAGCGAAGCCATCGAGAGCGTCGTACTGCCGTTTGAGAGCACGGTCTACGAAGCTGGACGGACCCTGGAAACAGAAATTCCCGGCCAGGTCACCTATATCGGCCAGGAAGAAATGATCAAACAGTTGGTTGTCATCCTGCTCAGCAACGCGCTCAAATATTCGGACGATCACGGCGTCATCCGCCTTAAGCTTGAAACCCGCGGCAATAAACGCATCCTGACGGTTTTCAACACGGGCGAAGGCATCGCCCCCGAAAACCGCGAGCGCGTGTTCGACCGCTTCTGGCGCGAGGACAGCGCCCACGGCAGCGATATCCCCGGCCAGGGCCTC
>JAFRNK010000027.1 GCA_017430225.1 Clostridia bacterium
CCTGATGTTGCCGGTTATCGTGCTGGTTGTGGTTTCTCTCCTGAATGGGAGTTCACAGCCTGATGAACCCTTCAAGCATTGGCAGTTGGCACTCGGAATAGGTGTAGCAGTGTTTGCGAGCGTCTTTTTGTTTGAATATATCGGCTATTACCTCTCCAGTGCTTTGTTCCTGGTGCTGATGATGTGGTTGATGAAAGAACGGAAAGTGCTGCGACTCGTGCTAACACCGGTCTGCTGGTGCCTGTTTACCTGGCTTGTATTTGATAAACTGTTGTATATCAAACTGCCCATTGGACAGTGGTTCCAGAATCTTGGACTGTAAGGAGGCGGAATGAATGGATAATATTTTCACGTATCTGGCCTCCGGATTTGCAAACCTTCTGAATCTGACATCCCTGTTGCTTGTATTGCTGGGCGTCTGCGTCGGTATTCTGGGCGGTGCCATACCGGGTATTTCGCCCTCCATGGCTGTTGCGCTGCTGCTGCCCATGACCTACAAAATGGAGCCTACACAGGCTATCATCATGCTGATGGGCATTTATATCGGCGCAAACTACGGCGGTTCTATTACTGCGGTTTCGATCAATACACCTGGTACCCCATCCGCTGCTGTAACAGCCTTTGACGGGTATCCGCTGGCGAAATCAGGCCGTGCCGGAGAAGCGATGGGCATTTCGCTGTGGGCCAGCACCTTCGGCGGTATTCTGGGTACCTTCGTGCTGATCTTTTTTTCCATCCCGCTTGCCAGTGTGGCTATCAAGTTCTGGCCTAGCGAATATTTCGCTTTATGCCTGATGGGCTTAACCACCGTTGCGACCCTGGGCGGAAAGCATTGGCAGAAAGCACTTGCCATGGTGTTGTTCGGCCTCCTGCTGAATACGATCGGCAACGATCCGATGTTCGGCATCACGCGCTTCACATGGGGCAATGTGGCGCTGTATGACGGAATCCCCATGGTTCCGATCCTGATCGGTCTCTTTGCTCTCGGTGAGGTATTCTACAACCTGGAGCATTATGATCCCGCGGAGACGAAGTTTAAAAAGATTGACTACAAGCTTCCGAAGATGAGCTATTACTGGAAACTCAAGTGGTCTATCCTGCGTTCCGGCCTGCTGGGCTGCGTGATTGGTGTATTCCCGGGCGCCGGCGGAACAATTGCTTCGTTTATCGCCTATGACATTGAGAAACGCTTCAGCAAAACACCCGAGGAATTTGGCCATGGTGCGCCTGCCGGTGTTGTCGCAGCGGAAGCCTCCAACAGCGGTTCCGTGGGCGGCGCGATGGTTCCCCTGCTGGCGCTGGGTATTCCCGGAAGCTCGACGGCTGCGGTGCTGATTGGCGCGCTGATGATCCATAACTTGACTCCGGGTCCTGAACTGTTCACCAAGAATCCGACGTTGGTTTATACGCTGTTTGCCAGCATGTTCGTGGCTCACGTCATCATGGCTGCCGTCGGTGTTCTGGGCAGCAAGCTCTGGGTGCGCGTGACGGCGATTCCCAAGACGATCCTGTATCCGTTGATCTTCTCGTTCTCGATCTTGGGCAGCTACGCGGTGGAGAAGAATATCGTCCACGTCGTTTTCTGCCTGATTTTCGGCTTGCTCGGCTGGATGATGAAAAAATACAAATATCCGGCTGCCCCGGTCGTGCTGGGTGTTGTATTAGGAAAGTTGATGGAAACCAACTTCAGCCAGATCCCGGTCGTTGGCAAGGGGAGCTGGGCCGGTTTGTACAACCGCCCACTGACGATCATCCTGTTCCTGATCTCCATTGCCGCGATTGCCTGGCCGATGATTCAGGATCACCTCAACAAGAAAAAGGCAAAGTAAGACTCGTTCGTGGCATAATAAATGACCCGCTCCGGTTTTTCGGGGCGGGTCATTGTGTCATCATAAGCTTATTTCAGGAACCCGTTCACGATCTGTTCCTCAGCTTCCTGCTCGGTGAGGCCGAGGGTCATCAGCTTGATGATCTGGTCGCCGGCGATCTTGCCGATCGCGGCTTCGTGCACGAGCGCAGCGTCCACATTGTTGGCCTCAAGGCCGGGAACGGCCAGAATACGGCCGTGGTCCATAATGATGGAGTCGCATTCGGTGTGGCCGTTGCAGGCGGCGTTGCCCAGCAGCTTGGCGTCGAACTTCTGGTAGGAATCGTCCCTCGCGACGGAGCGGGAGACGACGTCCGCGCTGGCGCCGTCGCCGTTCAGGCTGACCTCGTAGATGCTGATGGCCTGCTGCTGGCCGTGGGTCATCAGGCGTTCACGGACGACCAGCTTGGCGTCTTTGGCCAGTTCGGCTTTTGTGGTGCGTGTCGTGTCGTCAACGCCCTTGATCTGCACCATTTCCATTTCTACGGAGCTGCCTTCTTCCTGATAAACCTCCGTCACGGGGTTCAGGATGCGCTTGCCCTTGCCGTTGCCAGAGCCATAGTGCTTTTCCACGTAGCGGATACGGGCGTTTTTGCCTACGAAAAAGCGGTGGATGCCATCATGCTGGCTGTCCTGGTTGCCGCAGTTGTCGATACCGCAGCCGGCAATGATCGTGACGTCGGAACCCTCTCCGATATAGAAGTCGTTGTAGACCACTTCGGTCAGGCCGCTTTCGGTCATGACCACGGGGATGTGCACGCTCTCGCGCTTGGTGCCTGGTTTGATGCGGATCTCGAGACCGCTCACGTCGGTCTTGGGGATGATCTCGATATTGGCCGTGGACTGGCGTCCGGCGGATTTGCTGTTGGAACGGATGTTATATGCGCCTTCCGGTACCTCGTGCAGGTCAGCTACCTCGCGGAGAAGGCGTTTCTGGATCTCGTCAAGCTGCAGCATGCCTTATTTCCTCCCCGCTTCTTCGGTGTTGATCCGGCAATCCGGAATGGCGGACGATGTCCCGATCAGCTGGGGCAGGATCCGGTCCTTCGGGCCCTGGGCGGCTACCTGGCCGTCTTTCAGCACCACGACTTCGTCGGCGATATTGAGGATACGCTCCTGGTGGGAAATGATTAGGATGGAACTGCCGGCGATGGTTGCCCGCATCTCCTCAAACACTTCGATCAGGTTCTGGAAGCTCCACAGGTCGATACCGGCTTCCGGCTCGTCGAAGATCGTGAGCGCGGCACTGCGGGCCAGCACGGTAGCGATCTCGATGCGCTTGAGCTCGCCGCCGGACAGGCTGGCGTTGACCTCGCGGTCGATATAGTCGCGGGCGCAGAGCCCGACACGGCTCAGGTACTGGCAGGCGTCGGCGACCGTCAGTGTTTTCCCGGCAGCCAGGCGGATCAGATCGAATACCTGGATGCCCTTGAAGCGGACGGGCTGCTGGAAGGCGAAAGCGATGCCCGCTTTGGCGCGTTCGGTGACGCTCCAGTCGGTGATGTCCTGACCGTTCCAGAGAATCTGGCCGGAGGCGGGCTTCTCAATGCCTGCAATCAGGCGGGCGAGGGTGGATTTCCCGCCCCCGTTGGGGCCGGTGACGACGGTCAGTTGTCCGTCAGGCAGGGTCAGACTCACATTGCGGATGATCTCCTTATCCTGGCCCTCCTGGTCAACGTTAAAGGATATGTTTCTGAGTTCAAGCATGTGTGCGCGTTCTCGCTTTCATATGGTTCTTTTATGTTTCCGGCGCTGTCTCGAACAGCTCCTTGCATGCGTTCCAGATTTCATCGGCGGTCACGGGCTCCCCGCCCAAGCTGGTGCCCTGGACGACCCAGCCGGATGCTGGCGGCGACCTGTGGAAGCGATGGATGAGCCAGACTTCGCCGGTCCTGGAGCACAGAAAGATGTCTGTGACCGTGTCGTGTGCCGGCCCATTGTAATCCGTCCTGGTGATGTACCAGACCTGCTCGTACAGGGCGTATTCGGCCTCCCGGCTGTCATAGGTCCTGCTGTCCGACGGGATCCGGGTATCAATCCTGATTATTGGATACACCTTGTGCCCCGCCAGCGCCCCGTTCTCCGGGCGGCGGACGGTCATGTCCTTTTCTTCCTCTTTGGACGGGAGCAGGTCCCGGAACAGGCGCGCATCGCGGGCAAAGACCGTGCTCGCCAGCGTTTCGGGCGGGATCCATGCGCCGGGCTGCAGGTTCAGCTTTTCCAGGCTGGTGCAGCCATCGAAGGCCAGGCTCTCAATAGTCCCGACCTTGCCTTCCATTGTAATCTCCCGGAGGTTCGGACAGTTCCGGAACGCTGACATCCGGATGCGTTCGACCAAGGCAGGGATGGTGATGGAGGTCAGGGCGTCGCAGTTTTCAAAGGCGGAGATGCCGATCTCCGTCACGGTGTCTGCGATCACTACTTCCTCGACGGTCCTGTGGTTGTACATCGCTTTTTCGGCGATCGACGTGCCAGTCAGGGTGATCTTCCGGATGGACGCCGGCAATGGGCCGTCCCCTGGATGGCTGTGCAGCACATTGCCTGGGATCGTCAGCTCAGTCAGGCCCGTGCAGCCGGAAAACGCGCTGCCCGAGCAATAGGTCACAGAGTCAGGAACGACCAGAGTGGTCAGGCTGGTGCATTTCCGGAACGCGTCATGAGCAATCGAAGTGACGGAATCCGGGATGATGATCTCCGACAGGCTGGGGCAGTCGCTGAAGGAGCTGCCGATGCGCGTGAGCGAAGGGGGCAGCACGACGGACCGGAGGCTGGTGCAGCCATCAAAGGCCATGTCCTCGATCTCCGTCACGGAATCTGGGATTACGACGGAGGTCAGGCCATCGCAGCCCCAGAACGTACAGTCTCTGATCACTGTGATCGAATCCGGGATCTCGACCTCGGTCAGACTGTCACAGTTGCTGAAAGCCATTTCACCGATCTCCGTCACGGAAGTCGGGATCGTGATGCCCGCCAGCTTCCCGCAGCTCCGGAATGCGCACTCCCCGATCTCCACCAGGGTTTCCGGGAGAGTGACCGAAGCCATCTGCTTGCAACCTTCGAAAGCGCACTTGCCGATTCTTTTCACCGTGTCTGTGAGGGTCACGGAGGTGATGAAGTCGCAGCCCTTAAATTTACTTTGGGTGATGAAGGGGCCGGTGACTGTCACGGCCAGGTTTTGGGGATATTTCAGGTATCCGCTGTCCGCTGCACGGAAAACGCGCTCATAGGAAGTGCCTTCGTCGCTGACCGTCGGTTTGCGGCCTGTGGTGCAGTGGCCGGGGAGCACCGCGTTCTTAAGCGCAGTGCAGCCGCCGAAGGCGTAATCTCCGATCTCAGTCACCGTACTGGGGACCGTGATCTCCTTAAGACGTGAGCACCCGTTGAAGGCATTCTTGCCGATCTTCCGGACGGAAGCGGGGATCTCCACGGTCTCGAAACCTCGGTTCTTGTAAGCGCCTTCTTCGATCTCGGTGGTGCCTTCGGGGATTACGAGATGGCTGCTCTCACAGCCGGTCAGCAGCGGCAATAAAAGCAGCAGCAGGAGCCATTTCCAGGGCTTCTTTGTCATCCGGAACACCTCCCGGTTTATATATCATCCTTCCGCTCGAACCTTCTGCACCACGTGTACTTGGACACGGCGCTGCGGCAGGCTTCGGGTACGGCCCAGGAGAGAACGTCGGCGATGTAGGGCGGGAGGATCCGGTCGTATTTGACTTCAAGGATCGTCCACGGCTCGTCGAAGGGGGAGACGGTAGGCACATAGGGATTGAAGAGGTCGATGCTCCCCAGGCCGGAATGGAGGTTTTTATCGAAGGTGATGCGCACTGTCTCCGCCGGATGCAGGTAAGCTTCCCGGTCATAGTCGACGAGGACGATAGGGTGCAGCAGGCGGGTGCGCATTTCCCGGTAGACGTCGCTCAGCAGGCCGTAGTGGGTCTTTTCCAGCCCCTCAGGGTCAGCTGCGATGAGCTGCTCTGCCAGGTCGCGGGGGATCTTCAGGGAACGCTTGGAAATAAGGTCGCCAAATTTGCTCTTGCATTCCAGGAAAATGGCGGAATCAGAGTAATTGTAGATGCGGATGCGGTACTTTTGGCGGTAGTGGATGCCGCTCATTTTATCGTACAGCGCATCGTCCTCCGCCGTATCGAAATAGAGGGAGCGGATGGAATACTGCCCTCCGTTCCTGGCGGCGTGGGGGTCCAGGCTGAGTACGGGCAGGAGGTTGC
Source organism: Clostridia bacterium (assembly GCA_017430225.1). Lineage (GTDB taxonomy): Bacteria > Bacillota > Clostridia > Christensenellales > Aristaeellaceae > UBA4246. The sequence goes on from JAFRNK010000027.1 coordinate 6,094, forward strand.
GGCGCAGCACATCGACCTGCAGAGGACTCAGCAGAAATTTAAGCTCGTGCCGGAGCGGGATGGCCATGCTTATGCACCGGTTTCAGTCTGCATGGCAACGAGGGTCGCGTCATGCACACCTTCGATGTCCAGCATACGCCCGACCAGGTCGGCCTTCTGATCCATCCTGACCTCATAGGTCATTTCGGCGCCGGCGCGGGTGACGGTCTTGGAGCGCAGACGGCTGAAGCGCACGCTGCGGCGGAGTTCCGCTTCGATATCGCCCTCGGCATATTCGTCATAGTGCATCACCAGCAAGTAGCTGTTGGGGTTGCGGAAATGCACGAAGGAGAGCACCAGCAGGATGACGGAGATCATGATGACGACCACCAGCGAGATGATGTACTGGCCCGCGCCGAGCAGGATGCCCATCGTGATGGCCCAGAACATATATACCGTGTCGAGGGGCTCTTTGACCGCGGTGCGGAAACGCACGATGGAGAGCGCACCGACCATGCCCATGGAGAGCGCCACGTTCGAGCCGATGGCCATGACCACGGGAGCGGTGACCAGCGTCAGCATGATCAGCGTCAGCGAGAAGTTCGGGCTGTACAGCACGCCGCGATAGGTCTTTTTGTAGACGAGGGAAATGATGATGCCGGCAATCAGCGCGGCGATCAGAACCAGCGCTACATTGAACGGGGTGAAGTTACTCAGCTGGTTGGCAAACCAGTCCGATAAAGCATTGTTGCCGACGATGTCCTTAAAGCTGGTGGTTTCCATACGATCCTCCTGAAAATGTGAATGTTATTTCTTAGCCAGAGGGTCTGCCGGCTGTTCGCCGAAGAGCTCCAGCATCTGCGCGTTGGTGAGATTGAAAGATTCCTTGACGTACTGCCACACGAAGTGGTGGCGGCGGTTGATGGTGTCGCGCATGCGGTTGATACGGGTGTTCCAGTAGCCAAGCGCGCCGTCCTTGGAGAGCGGCGAGTCGCTGTTGATCTTCTTGTCGTTGAGCGGCGCCCAGCGCTCGAAGTGCATGGGCATTTCGGGCTCCAGGATCGCCTTGATCTGGGTCAGCTTGTCGTTCATGACCTGAGGCGTCAGTGTACGGTATACGTAAGCCAGGCGCTCCAGGAACTTCTGCTTCATTTCGGCGTTTTCCAGAAGTTTCAGGAAGATCGTGTTGTTGATCAGCTTGTCGCCCATGCCCTTGGGTTTGGTGTAGGACTTCGGGCTGTTGAAGCTGGAAGAGAACATGCCGTAGTCGAGGTCGAAGATCAGCCACTTCCACTTCTGACCGGGTCCGGGCAGCCTGTAGAACATCGTGTTACCGATGTCGGAATTGCCGAAGAACATTTCGATGGCCAGGTAGTCGTAATAGCTGTCGACGTCCACGTTGTCCAGAATGTACTGCAGGTCGGCGGGGTTCTTCCCGGGGGAGGAGGCCTTCACGCGGTCGAGCAGCGCGCGGTATTCTTTGTTGCTGCCCTGTACGGTCGAGTAGCTGGCGCGCAGGATGGTGATCTGGTCGGCCAGTTCCATGTCCAGGCCTTCCCACTGCGCAATGCAGAAACGGTCCTTGCGCTCACGCATATTGTAATGACCGTAGTATTCGCCGTTGATGTAGACGATTACGGGCTTGAACGCGAGGTGGATGATATCGGTGTCCAGCAGGTCGATGAGCTGGCTCTGGAAACCGTCTGCCATGCGCGTCCATACGCAGTCGTTGCCGGAGTTGCGCAGGAGGAAGGACTTGTAATAGGTGAAAGGCCGGTCCTCGAACAGGGGGTATTCAAAGTACTTCTCCCCGTACTTGGCCTGAGCGCGGATCTTCAGGGTCTTCTGCGGCATGTCGAGGCTGTAGTCGCCGCCCAGCGCGATCTTGATGCCCTGGGAGATGACGGTGCCCGCGCCGTTCTGCTCAAAGACTTCGATATATGCCGGGCGCGGGATCTTGCCGAACTGGCGGTAGATCGCATTGCGGAAAGGAATGCCCTTGGATTTGTCCAGGTTGGGACCGGCGGTGAAGAGACCGTCAGTCTCGTTATACAGGTCGTATGGGTCGACGACGACGGAAACCACGGGCAGCGTGAAGTAGGTATTCATGATATAGGACGCTGTCACCGTGTCGGAGGGCTGCAGGCCGCTCTGGAATGAGCGGGCGCGCAGCACGGTGGAGTTCTGGAAACCGAGCGGCACGGAATAGACCGAGCTGTTTTCCAGCGTCGGCACGGATCCGTCCGTGGTATAGCGCACCGTTGTGCCTTCGGGCACGTCGATGGTCACGTACAGCGTGCCCTCGTACAGCCCGCCTTTTGCGGACAGGGTCGGCGCGGGGCTGTATCCTGCGAAGCCAACGCCGTTCTTCAGGCCGGGCGTCGGAACGTCATAATAAAAAAAACCGTTCGTCTCAAGGGAACGGCCGTAGGAGACGTCTGTGCGCATCTGGGAGATATACAGCTTGTCCAGCACGCGCCCCTGCGGATCGCTCAGGGTAATGGTCTCGCCGCCCGATTTGGTGATGCCGAAAGAAGCGTGCGGGCTCTGACCGGACCCGGAAGAGGTGGATTTATCACAGCGGACGATTTTGTATTCACCCGGATAGATCGTTGTCCCCATGGGAAACTGCCACTTGCGCGGCCAGCCGATATTGTCGCTCAGGCCATGGAGGGACAGGTCGTAAGGCGAAGCTCCCGCATTGTACAGTTCCACCCAGTCGCAGGCCGCTTCGCCGTTCGCGGGCGCGACCTGGTCAGCCGAAGCCAGGACTTCAACGATGTAGACCTGGCTTTCATTGATCTGGCGCATATACCGGTCCGCGTCGGACATGCCCTGCGGATTGTTTGGGCGGCCCGGTGTGGCGATCTGGAAGACGGACCACACGCTGGTGCCCGGATTCTTGCCGTAGGATACGTCCTTGCCGATATTCGGCACCGTGACGCGGTCGATCAGTTCGCCGGCCTTGGTAGACAGGACAATCGTCTCGCCTTCGCCGGACAGCTTATAGTTGGTGTGGGGGATGCCGTTCTGCTGCATTTTGTTCTTGCCCGAGCAGAACACGATATAGTACTGTCCGGGCTCGATGACCGCGCCTTCGGGGAAAAACCACTTGAGGGGCTTCTGCTCGTTGTCGCTCAGGGCAAAGTCGCTCAGGCGCAGGGTCGCTGTTCCGGCGTTATAGAGCTCGATCCAGTCGGAGAACTCGCCGTCCTCGTCCCTGAGTCCGGTTTTCGGCACCGGCATGACCTCGTTGATCATCAGGATGTCGGCTTCGATGTGGAAGTTGTCCAGGTAGGCGATATGGCCTTCGGGGGTCTTTTCATAACCCGGGGCGTATTCGTCGGATTTGCGCCATTCGTGAAGGGAAACGCGCTGGTAGCTTTCGTCGGCGTTGAGGGTGGGCACGGTGACCTGGTCGAGGCCCACGCCGTGCTGGTCGAACAGGAATACGGTGCAGCCGAGGCTGGACAGCTTGCATTTGGCGTGCAGCGTGCCGGCGGGATCGTCGCGGTTGACCTTGTCGCAGAACACGATCACGCGGCCGCCGGGCTCCAGCGTCATCTCTGGGAAGAGGAACTGGATCTTGTCCGAACGGTTGGACAGGCCGACGTTCTTCATCTCGATCGGGTGGTCGCTCGTGTTCCAGACCTCAAGCCAGTCGGCGAACGCGCCGTTTTCGTCCGGAAGCGCGCTGGCGTTGTCGGACATGATTTCACTCAGGTACAGTCCGGACGCGCTTGAAGCGCCGCCGCCCACGGAGTTCACGGCCTTGACGACCGGCTCCTTGGGCATCAGCAGGATCAGTGCCGCCAGGACGACGCCCAGGATGGCGATCAGCAGCAGCTTATCTTCTTTTTTATTATATCGGTTGTTGGATCGGCTCATCGAATGAAATCCCGCTTCCTTCAAAATCTTGATCAGTCGTCTGTCACAGTGTTCAGGAGTTCCGCCGGACGCCGGTTGAAACGCGTTTCGGAACCCGCATGCACGACAGGATGCATTATAACACAAATTCTGTACGGCGACAACAGGAAGAAAGAATTTTACATCAATTCTTTGTTTCAGGGTTTGACGCTTCCCGGTCCCGCTTTCTTTTTTCCGCCTGGGCTTTGGAATAGACGCAGCCACAGTAGTCCTGCCGGTACAGATGGTATTCGCCGCTCAGGCGGATGGAGCGCAGGTAGCCGTCGTGCTTCTTGAAGTCTGAAAACAGATAGGGGACGCCATAGGCTTCCGCCAGCTCAGCGCCGATCCTGTTCAGCTTTTCGGCGTTTTTGTAGGGGCTGACCGAGAGCGTGGTGGTAAAGTAGTCGTAACTTCCCGCTTTTGCGGCGCGCGCGGTTTCTTCGAGACGCAGGCGGTAGCAGCGCGTGCAGCGCTCCCCGCCTTCCGGAACGTCTTCAAGGCCCTTTGCCAGTTCGAAAAAGCGCTCGTGCTCATAGGCGCCTTTTACGACCTCGGGCACTCCGGCCATCGGCATTTCGCCGGTCAGGCGGACGAGCTCGGCAAACCTGCGCTCGAACTCCGCTTCCGGCTCAATATTCGGATTATAGTAAAAGCACGTCACCTCGAACGCCTCCGTCAGCTTTTCAAGGCAGGCGGTCGAGCAGGGTGCGCAGCAGACGTGCAGCAGCAGGCGCGGGCGGACGCCCCGTCTGCGCAGGTTTTCGATTTCCCGGTCCATCAGGAGATCGTATCGGATTTTGGTCATAACCGCTCCAAATGTAACGAATTCATTAAAATTGCCGAAACTATTGTTAAATCGGGAGAAAAACAGGGTTGAGTTGCGTTATAATAGTGTACAGCGATTCACGCGATGGAGGTATTTCCGATGAAGAGACTCAGTTTGCTGCTCGTGATCCTGCTTTTAGCGGCGGTCACGCTCCCGGGCGCACTTGGAGATGAAGAGCTCCAGGTGGGCGATTACTACTGGGGCGGCTCGGAGCAGACATACGGGTATGATTATACAGAGCTTCCGCAGCTCACGTCCCTTACGCACAACTGCCCGAATACGGGCAAGATGCTGCCCGAGTACTTCAGTCCCTCGGTGACGACCTATCTGCTGACGGTCGCCAGCTGGGTGAGCCGGGTACAGTTTACGCCCGTGGCGAGCGACCCTTATGCCACAATCTACGTCAACGGTACCATCGTCCGCAGCGGCGCGGCGTCCAACTACATCAAGATGACCGATAATCCGCAGCAGGTCCTGATCGACGTGGTCAGCGCCAATGGCCGGCGCACGACCTATACGGTGTACCTGCAGCGCAGGCCCAGCGCAAAGCGCACCCGCGTCTCAGCCGGTTATATCGAGAACATCTACCAGAAGAGCGGCAAATGGTATATCGACGCTGACCTGGGAACCGTCACCTACGGCAACGGCAACGAATCATCTTTTGTGAACAAGACTACGGATCATTACAAGTATGCGTGTACGGACAGCTGCATCTTCTATTACGGTTCGATGTCTTCTCCGCACCGCGCTTACAATATCGCCGACTTCATGTCCCACGCTTCGGTCGGCAGCCTGTGCCGCTTCGTCTACATCGAGGACGAGATCGTCGCGGTGCTCCCGTACGCGCCAGATTATTAATACATAAGTTTTACAGATTGTCAAGCATGCCGAGGAGGCTTTCCGGTGCCGTGGAGGTCACGAAGAGGTGATCCCACTTCGGTGCCAGAAAGCCTTCTTTTCGCATGTTTGCAAAGAAATCGAGCAGGGGATCGTAATATCCGGCGATATTCAGAATGCCGATGGGGCGTGCGACTTCCCCGAGTTGCACGGCGGCGCAGACGTCCGTGAACTCGTCCAGTGTGCCCATGCCCCCGGGGAACATGATGCAGGCGTCGCTGCGGGCGATCAGCCCGCGCTTGCGTTCGCTGACGTTGTCATGCAGCGTCTCGACGGAATCCGGCAGGCGCGGGCTTGCATCATACAGACTGCGGACAAACTCGCTGTATACCGTCGCGCCGTTGTTCCGCGCGGCCCACGCGAGTTCCGCCATCAGGCCGTCCAGGCAGCCGCCGAACACGAGCGTACGCCCCTGGCGCCCGATCAGTGCGCCGAGCTGTTTTGCCGCCCGGACGTACTCCGGGTCAGCGCCGAGCGAAGAACCGCAGAAAACCGCGATGTTTTTGCAGAATCCCATGGTGATACCTCCAATTACTTGATGCGGACTATCCGGTCCATAGGACTGGTTGAGGCGTTTGAGGGGTCCATATATTTCTGAGCGGCAGATTCGAAGAGGACATAGACTTCATCATGCGCCGTGCAGAGGCATTCGGTCATGGGCGGACAAATCATCATGCCGGCGAGCCGGTCGTTCAGCAGAAACCAGACCGGTACCTCCTGTCCGCTGACCGTGGTGTGCATATCCGGGTCTTTGGCGCGGGGATCGTCGAATCGGTACAGGATGGAAGGCGTTTTACGCCCGTATGACTGGCTCAGCCAGACCTGGCCTTGCTGCATGGTCATTCCCTGGATGCGTTCAGTAGTTTCAAAGATCACGTCGGGGACTGCCGGACTGCCGACGCTCAATGCATGTTCCGAAAATTCGCCGTCCTGCAGGATATAGCCGCACAACCAGGCCTGCATCGTATCTTTGCCCAGGCGCAGCCGATGGCTTGCGTCCGTCTTATAACTGGTGCCGTACTGGAATTCGCCGACCCAGAGCACGCCGTCGGCATAACTGCAATAAGAGGCGTTGTTGGGCACGGGGATTTCCTGCTCGAAAGCGCAGTATGCCTGTTCAGGCAGGCTCAGGAACTTATCCATGGACAGCCTGTACAGCCGGTGGTTGTTGGCTACATAGATATCCTTGCCGGTGGCGCAGACGCCGCCCGCGTGGCCGGTATAAAGAGAACCGTCCATGTTTCTGAGCCGGACGGATTTGACGACGGCGCCGCTTTCTGCGTCCACGGCGATCAGTGCGCTTGCCATGTGCTCGTCCGTATGATATCCGGCGAACAGGAACCAGCCCTGCTCTTCCAGCCAGGTGATTCCCTGGGGGATCCAGTCCTCTTTCAGACCCGGAACCAGCAGGGAAAGTTCTCCGGCTTTCGCGAGATCGGGATACTCCTCGAGGCTCTTTTCGCTGTCACAGACCGTTGCGGCCGTGTATCCGGGAAAATCAGAAGCCGGGGCGATTGCTGTGCCGCCAAGGATGAGTGACATCAGCAGGAAAACTGCCAGGAATCGCATAAGAGTTCCTTTCTGCCGATTGTATTTTGTCGGCAATTACGTTATAATGGATCATCATCACCGCACCCGTCCGGCCGGGAGAATAGGCGGGCGGACCCTGATCGGGGTCCGGAGGAAAGCCATGCCTGATACATTGAAGATCCGTGCGCCGCACGTCAAAATGATCGCCCATCGCGGATTGAGCGGCCTTGAGAAGGAGAATTCCGCCGCTGCGTTCGTCGCGGCAGGGAACCGTCCTTATTACGGGATCGAAACCGACGTGCACCGCACAGCGGACGGCCAGTTCATCATCATTCACGACGAGTCCACGAAGCGCGTCTGCGGGGATGAAATGATTGTCGAAGAGAGCCGCTTCGATACGCTGCGCAGGCTCCAGCTTCAGGACGTGTACGGCGGCTACAGCCGCGCTGACCTGGTGCTGCCGTCACTCAGGGAGTACGTGGATATCTGCCATCATTACGGCAAAGTCAGCGTACTGGAACTGAAGAACCATTTCGCGACGGACGATATCCGGAAGATCGTTGATATTGTCGCCGCCGGCGTGCAGCTGGAACACACGGTGTTCATTTCATTCGACCTGCCGAACATGATCGCCCTGCGCGAGCTGCTGCCCGGCCAGCCGCTCCAGTTCCTCACCGACGAATACAATCATGAGATTCTTGAAACGCTGCTCAGGCATCACCTGGACCTGGACGTGCATCGCAAAGCGGTGACCCGGGAAATGGTGGAAGAGCTGCACAGCCACGGCGTAAAGCTCAACTGCTGGACGGTGAACGATCCTGAAGAAGGAGAACGCCTGGCTGAATACGGCGTCGACTTCATTACATCCAACATTCTGGAAAAGGAATAAACAGGCTTTGAATGACACGGGGCTGCTGCCATACCCATAACGGGCATGCGCGGCAGCCCCGTGTTTTGCTTCGAGAGGTTATTTCATGGCGGCCTTGCTCATGCCCGTCATGATGTATTTCTGGAGGATCAGGAACAGGAATACGATGGGGATGATCGCCATCACGGCGCCGGCCATAATCTCGTTGAAGTTGGATACGTACTGGCCGGCATAGGTTTCCTTGAGGCGCTGGACGCCGACCGCGATGGTGCGGCTCGCTTCGGACTGCGTGACCATCTTGGGCCAGAAATAGCTGTTCCAACCATTGATGAAGCTGATGATGCTGACGGTGATCAGGGTGGGTTTACACATGGGGCACAGGACGTGGATAATCGTGCCGAAGCGCCCCATGCCGTCGATCTTGCCGGCTTCGATATAGCTGTTGTCTACTGCCATAAAGTTCTGGCGCAGCATGAAGATAAAGTATGCGCTGACCAGATTGGGCAGCACCACGCCCAGCCAGGTATCGATAGCGTTCAGGCGTGCGATGATTACGTAGATCGGTACGAAGGTGACCTGGATGGGCACCATGAGTGCGCCCAGCACCAGCATGAACAGGACGTTCCTGCCCTTGAATTCACCCTTTGAAAAACCGTAAGCCGCCATGACGCCGATGGTCAGCTCGCCGGCCATCATGATCAGGGTAGTCACCAGCGTATTGATCAGATACCGGCCGAACGGCGCTTTTTGAAGGACGTTCGGGTAGTTTTCCCAGATGAATTTATTGGGCCAGAGAGTCGGTACCGCGCGCAGCAGTTCGTCAGAAGTCTTGAACGAGGATATGATCATCCAGTAGATCGGGAAAAGCGAGATCAATACGATCAGGATACAAACTGCGTATTGCGCCACGGCGCGGTAAACCCCGTGCGCGATCTGCAGGTGTTCGTCAGCCCTTACAATGGGCGAGATAAAGCGCATATAGAGCAGGCATATCGTCACTGCTGCGGCGATGACCAGCGCGATCCATCCGAAAGCCTGATAATTGTCCGCGATCAGGTTCAGCGCCTGTTTGAAGTTGTATTCCACAAAGTCCGGATTGAGCCGCGCTTCTTCCAGCGTTGCCGCACCGGGCGCAAAGCGGGCAAGCGTAGTGTGCCAGGTTATATTCCCGAAAGCCCAGCAGGCGAAAAGTACAAGCGCGATGATGGAGAACAAGACCAGCAGGTCAAAGAACCCGCTCTGGCGCATCCGGTGCAAGTGGGTACCCTGCAGCGGCTTTGCCTTGAGATTGCGGATGCCGTCTCGCCACATCAGGGGGATGGGCAGGAGTATCATCAGGGCCGCCACAGGCAGCAGCGCGTATTTCCAGCTGCCGGCCGGCTTCAGCGGCAGGCAGAACAAGGCAAAGATCAGGAGTGCGAAGCCGATGATTTCACAGACAGCGCCGATCTGTTTCTGCCTGTTCAGTTTGCGTAACATATCGCTTCTCCCTCCTTCTCACGCGTCATAGTTGACATTGCGGTTGGAAAACCGCATCGTGGCTGCCGTGCAGATCAGCAGGATCACAAAGAACACCAGCGATACCGCCGCGCCGCGTGCGGTGTGGAAATCCTTGAAGGTCAGGTTGTATATCCACTGGACCATCACGTTGGTGGAGGTGCCGGGTCCGCCGCCGGTCATGACGTCGACGCTCTGGAAAACTTTCATTGACGCGATGAACGTCGTCACGAACAGGAACAGGGTCGTGGGCGCCAGCAGGGGAATGGTGATGTACCGGAAACGCTGCACCCCGTCTGCTCCGTCAATGGCTGCAGCCTCGTAATAATCCTGGCTGATGCCCTTCATGGCGGAGAGATAGATCATCATGGCGTAGCCCACCACGCGCCATCCGGTCAACAGCAGAATACCCGAAAGGGCGCTGCTGGCGTCGATCAGCCAATGCGGGCCCTGTATGCCGAACAGCGCCAGTGTGTAGTTCAGAATACCTTCGCTCTGGCCGATGCCGGTAGCGATGGTACTGTACAGGATCCACTGGAACACTACCGCGCTGGTGGATACCGCGATGTATTTGGGCATAAACACGATGGTGCGCATGGTGTTGAAGGCGCGGGTCATGCGGTTGAAAAGCATGGCCAGCAGCATGCCGCCGACGAGTGTGATAAAGACCTCCCAGAACATGTAAATGCCGGTGATCTTCAGACTCTCCCAGAAATAGCGCTTGCCCGCGCCGTTGAAGAGCCAGTCAAAATTGGCAAAGGCAACAAAGTCCTGTTTGCCGGTCGTCAGCACCGACATATTGGTGAAGGAGATGCGAATCAGGTCGATGACCGGATAATATACGAACAGCAGGAAGAGCAGCAGCGCCGGCTCCACAAAAAACAGGTCCTTCATCCGTTCCCAGCGCTGCATGCGCATCATGATGCCGTTGAAAACCAGCACGAGCCCGCCAAGCAGGATGATGATCGCATAGCTCATAATGGCGCTGACAAGGGCGATGGGGACGTCGCCTTTGACAGACACGTAATACGTGCCCGCCGCAGGCAGCCGCAGGGTCACGGCGGCGACTGTCTTTCCCGCGTCAAAAGCGGGCACAGAGGCGGTATCGACTTCCTCGCCGGTCAGGCTGTTGTACAGCACGACCCGCCGTTCACGGTTCGTGAGGGAGGACAGGGCATACAGGCGCAGCTCGCAGGCGCCTTCCACGGTCATTTTCAGGCTGCGGTATTTGCTGCTGCCTGCGCCGGGAAATTTGACCGCCTTGCCGACTGTGAGCCCGTTGTCCAGGGTGAGCGGTGTGTCTTCCGCGATGACCAGCGTCTGGCGTTCCTTGGTGGCTGGGAACTGCAGCGAGCCGCCCTTCAGCGCTTTTTTGGATTCTCCTTCATCAAAATCATCCGCGTTGATCACCGAGGTATCCGCGCCGGTCAGTTCAGCGTAGAAAACGTGCATGCCGCTATCTTCGCCATCCACGTCAAATGCGCCGGAAACCGGCGTCCCCGTGCTGGTCGCCACTTCGCGGGCGATGAACACCTGGTCGGTCATCCAGCTCAGCGGGGCAATCTGCCAGTCGCCTGCCAAATAACCAAAAAGCCCCACCAGCATGATGAGGATTCCGAGGATGATTAAAACCAGACCGATATTACGCTGTGCTGGAGATATCAGCTTTCGCTCCCGCTGTTTCCAGTCAGGCACCTGCATTCTATCCATTTGGGTGTTTCCTTCGTCGCTTTATCGTTGCGGCCGGTGTGCCGCGATGCGGTTTCTACACGGATCTGTGTCATCAGGAAGGCAGGCGGGGACATGCCCCGCCTGCCGTATTGGCTGCTTATTTCACGGAATCCAGTTCGGCCTGGATTTCGACGGCCAGCTGATCAAGGGTCTCCTTGATCGGAGCGCCGTTGTTGTAGATTTCGCCCAGCGCTTCGCGCCAGAGGTTGCCGCAGTTGTTGTAGGCGGGATTCTGGTTGCGCGGGTTGATCCAGGAAGCCATCTTGATGATGGGATCCATGGCCGGTTTCTTGGCCAGGTATTCCTGATACTCGGGCAGATTGACGACGCTGCCGCGGGTGGGCAGGTAGCCGGTATTGTCAGACCAGTAGAGGTTGATTTCCGGGCTGGCCATGAACATCATGAACTGCCATGCCGCATTCTTCTGGGCCTGAGACGCCTTGGCGGGGATAAAGATGGCCGCGCCGCCGACTTCACTCTTGAAGGACTCGCCGTCGCTGCCGCCGGGCAGCCAGGCCATGCCGACTTCAAAACGGGCGCTCTCATCTTCCAGAGCGTTGACACGGTTGACATAGGTGGTGTACAGGGAAGAAGTGTGGAAGACGGAGAACGCGCCGCCGGCGATGAACAGGTCGCGCATGTTGCTGGACGCGCCGCTGCCGATTGCATAATAGGCATAGCCCTTGTCGATCCATTCCTTGATCTTCGTGTTCAGCTCTATGCTCTTTTCGCTGTTTACGTCGGTGGTGCCGTCTTCGGTGACGATCTGTACGCCGTTGTTCTTGAACAGCATCTCATGATACCAGTAGTCCCAGCCGCCGAATACGGTGCCGTAACGCTTGGTGGTGCCGTCCTCGTTAAAGAGGGTGGCTTTCTGCAGGAAAGCGTCCATCTCGTCAATGGTCTTGGGCATTTCGATGCCTTCGGCCTCGGCTGCGGTCTTGTTGTAGTACATGCACTGGGTGGAGATCAGGTAGGGCAGAGCGATCTGCTCGTCGTCATAGCTGGTGGAAGCCAGCAGACCTTCGCCGAAATCCTCGACATCGTAGCCATAGGCGTCGATGTAGGGATCCAGTACTTCGCACAGCCCGGCAGCGCCGTAGGACGCGGGGTAGGAAGTATTGCAGCATACCAGGGCAGGCACGGTCTCAGCGGCCTCGGCGCCACGGAAAGCGGTGTCGATTTCAGTATAGCTGCCCATGTACTTGGGGACAACGGTGATGCCCATTTCGTTTTCGCTGTTGAACTTATTGACCATATACTCGATCTGCGGGTCGAACTGGCTCTCATGTGCGTGCCACCACTCGATGGTGATGGGTTCGAGTACGTCATACTCGGTAGCGGCCATGGCAGGTACCAGGCTCAGCAGCAGCGCTGCCGCCAGCAGCAATGCAAATAGTTTCTTCATAGATATGGACCTCCTTCAATATTGATGCACGGATTTCTTGTCTCATAGCGAGAACCAACGACAATTCCGTGCATTTGTTGCCCATATTATACAATTATTGAAGATGAATGTCAAGGCATCTTTCAAATTGGAAAGAAGTATGGTATAATCTGATGAAAAGCCGCGGGAAGCCTTTGGGGGGTTACACTTGCGGGTCGGTCATACGAGTCATATTTGAGAGGGGGCGGCATATGCGCGCACAGGCGGACAAAGGCAATTTCGCGACGGGCAAAGTCTGGCGTCGCATTCTTTCGCAGGCGCTGCCCCTGACGCTCGCGGAAATCGTACAGGTCACCTATACGATCGTCGACCGCATTTATCTGGGCCATCTGTCCGAGCAGGACAGCATGGCGCTGATCGGGATCGGCGTCGCATTCCCGATCATTGCGCTGATCGCCGCTTTTACCAGCCTCTTCGGCCAGGGCGGCGCGCCGCTGTTCGCGATCGCCCGCGGAGCGGACAGGGACGACCGCGCCGTGCGCCTGCAGGGGTGCACATTTACATTGCTGCTGACTTCGGGCTGCGCGCTCACGGCCCTCTTCCTGCTGCTCAGGCGGCCGATGCTGATGCTGTTCGGCGCGAGCGAAGCGTCTTACCCTTACGCCGATGTGTATATGCAGGTGTACCTGCTGGGGACGCCTTTCACCATGATCGCTACGGGCATGAACGGCTTTATCAACGCGCAGGGTTATCCCCGCATCGGCATGGGGACGACCATTCTCGGCGCGGCGATCAACCTGGTGCTGGACCCGCTTTTCCTGTTCGTTTTCGGTTGGGGCATCCGCGGGGTGGCGGTCGCAACGGTCATCAGCCAGATCATGTCCTGTCTGTGGGTCATGCGTTTCCTGACCGGCAAGCAGGCGCAGCTGCCCCTGAAGCGAAAAGACATGCGCGTCGAAGGCTGCCTGCTCAAGGATATCGTCTCGCTCGGTATCGTTGGCTTCATCATGAAGGCGACCAACTCCCTGGTCCAGATCACGGCCAATTCGATGCTGCGCAATTACGGCGGCGACCTGTACGTAGGCGCGATGACAGTCGTCAATTCCGTGCGCGAAATCCTGGCGCTGCCGGTCACCGGCGTGACCAGCGGCGCTTCGCCGGTGCTGGGCTACAATTACGGCGCGAAGAAATATGAGCGCGTGCGTGCGGGCATTCGCTTTACCACGGTCACCGCGGTCAGCTATACCCTGCTGGCGTGGGTGCTCGTCCTATGGCAGGCACCAGCACTGACACGGCTGTTCACCGCGGATGCCGCGCTGCACGCCATCACGCCGCACGCGCTGAGGCTCTACTTCTTCGGGTTCTTCTTCCAGGCCTTCCAGGTGTCTGCGCAATCCACCTTCCAGGCGATCGGCGACGCAAAGCACGCGATCTTCTTCTCGCTGCTGCGCAAGGTGGTCATCGTGACGCCGCTCACCTTCCTTTTGCCGGCAATGGGGCTGGGAGTCGACGGTGTATTCTGGGCTGAACCGGTCTCCAACGCGCTGGGCGGGATGGCGGCGTTCCTGACGATGATGACGGTGATCTATAACAGAAAGCTCAGGGAAAGCGATAGAGCATAATAAGGCATAATAATATGGCATAAGGCATCAATGAGGGATTTGAATTCACTGTGCCTTATGCCTTTTGTTTTGTTTCCCGGTGATTATTTGACGGAGAAAATGTACTGTGTGACAGACTTGAACGTCTCGCCTGCTTTCAGCACGGTGCTCGGGAATTCGGGATGGTTCGGGCTGTCGGGATAATGCTGGGTTTCGAGGGCGAAGCCGGAATAGGGGGCGTACTGCTGGCCGTTGTGGCCCTTCTGGTGCAGGCCCTGGCCAGAGTAGAACTGGATGCCTGGCTGGTCGCTCATGACTGTCATCACGCGGCCGGAAGCGGGATCCTCGGCTTTCGCCAGTTCACGCAGGCCTTCGCCGGGGACGCAGTAGTTCAGGTCGTAGCCGTTCGCATTCTCCAGCGCGTGGCATTCAGCCTTCTGGGCGAGTCCGTCGCCGACGCGCAGGCCGGCGCGCAGGTCCAGCGGGGTGCCGGCGATGCTGATGATGCGGCCGGTGGGGATCAGTTCGTCGTCCGTTTCGGTCGTTTTATCGGTGTGTACGGTGATGACGTGGTTGAGGATATCACCTTCGCCCGCGAGATTGAAATAGGCGTGGTTGGTCAGGTTGATGACCGTATCCTGGTCGCAGTCCGCAAGATAGCGGATGGTCAGGGTGTTGCTGTTGTCGAACGCCATGGTCACCTGTATGCGCATCTTGCCGGGGAAGCCTTCTTCGCCGTCGTGGGAGACGTAGGTGAACAGCACTGCGTCTTCGGATTCGCTTTCCAGCGTTTCTGCTTTGAACCATTTAAACTGGAAGTTTTCAATACCGCCGTGCAGGCAGTTTTTCCCGTCGTTGGCAGGTACGTGATAGATCTTGCCGTTCAGCGGGAACTGCGCGTTGCCCAGGCGGTTGGCGAAGCGGCCGACGGTAGCGCCGATGCTGCCGTGGGATCCGAGATAAGGCGCGAGCTCGTCAAAACCGAGATTGACTTCAGCGAGTTTTCCGCTGCGGTCGGGCACAATAATGCTGACGACGTGCGCGCCGAAATCCGTGACAGAGACGGAGGCGCCGGACGCGTTGGTCATGGTGAAAAGGGTCATCGTGCGCCCGTTCGGATCCTGGCCGAAGGGCTTCGTGGTGATGCTCATGAGAATCGACCTCCTTTGTGTGCTTTTGCGGTTGATGTTATTGTAGCAGATGTTTGATAAAAGGTAAAGCGTCCGCCGGTGAATCTTTCAATTTTTCTCCTTGTCTTTTTTGCCTTTTCGGGATAGAATAGCATGGAAGGTTCCGCCGGACGGCGTGCGCCTGCACAATATCATTAAATGAGGGTATTATCGCTATGAGTGAATGCAATCATGACTGCTCCTCCTGCTCCCAGAACTGTTCGGACCGGGATCCGCGTTCCCTGCTGGCCGAACCGCATGCCGGAGCGTCGTTTGATAAGATCATCGCTGTGGTCAGCGGTAAGGGCGGTGTCGGCAAGTCTCTGGTCACGGGCCTGATGGCCGTCAACGCGCAGCGCGCGGGATTCCAGACGGCGATCCTGGACGCGGACGTGACCGGTCCTTCCGTGCCGAAAATGTTCGGCATCCATGACAAGGCCATGGGCACCGACACCGAGATCTATCCGCTGATCAGCAAGACCGGCATTAAAACCATGTCCCTGAACAACCTGCTGGAGGACGAAACCTCTCCGGTCGTCTGGCGCGGCCCGGTGATCGCGGGAACGGTCAAACAGTTCTGGACCGACGTGGACTGGGGACGCAACGACGTGATGTTCATCGACATGCCTCCCGGAACCGGGGACGTACCGCTGACCGTGTTCCAGAGCATTCCGGTGACGGGCATCATCGTGGTCACTTCCCCGCAGGAACTGGTATCCATGATCGTGGAAAAGGCCGTCAACATGGCTGGAATGATGAAAATTCCTGTGCTGGGTCTGGTCGAAAACATGAGTTACGCCGTCTGCCCGGACTGCGGCAAGCATATTCCGGTATTCGGCGAGAGCCATGTCGCCGAGGTGGCTGCCAAGTACAGCCTGCCGGTACTCGGGCGCATCCCGATCAATCCCAAACTGGCTGCTGCCTGTGATGCCGGCCTGATCGAGCTTTTCGAAGGCGACTGGCTGGACGCGGCGCTGAAAGCTGTCATGGGTTGACGCGGTGAGCATGATCTTTTGCCCGCTGTACAGCGGGTCGAGCGGCAACTGCGCTTATCTGAGCGACGGAGAGACCGGTATCCTGATCGATGCCGGTCTTTCCGGCAAACAGATCACGGACGCGCTGAACCTGATCGGCGTACTGCCTGAATCCCTGGCGGGGATCGTCATCACGCACGAGCATTCGGACCACGTGAAGAGCGCCGGCATCCTGAGCCGCCGCTATCATTTGCCGATCTACGCGAACGAAGGCACCTGGCAGGGGATGGCGAAGCAGGTCGGCGTGATCCCTCCCGGCCTGGGCAGGACGTTCGAAACGGGACGGGATTTCTATGTCGACGGGCTGGCGGTGCATCCGTTCGCGATCCCGCACGACGCCAACGATCCCGTCGGTTTCCGCGTATATGCAGGCGCGCGCAGCGTCGCAACGGCGACGGACATGGGCTATGTGCGCAAGGAAGTGCTGGAAGACCTGCGCGGAGCGGATATGGTCCTGTTCGAAAGCAACCACGATCCGGAAATGCTCATGCACAATCCACACTATTCCAGCACACTGAAGCAGCGCATTCTGGGGCGTCATGGCCACCTGAGCAACGAGGCCTGCGGGAAGGGCATCTGCGCCCTCGCGGAGCGCGACGTGCGGCATGTGGTTCTCGGCCATCTGAGCGGGGAAAACAACACCCCTGAACTGGCGATGGATACGTCCCTCAAAATCCTGACACAGGCGGGCATCACGCCGAATCAGGATGTCAACCTGTATATGGCCTGGCGTGACCATGTGGGACAGGTTTATACAATCAGTTAATCGTTTGAAGGGCAAGCCTGTGCGCAGGCCGCTGGTCCTGTGCGCTCTGGCTGCCGCGGCCGGCACGTGGCTGGGTCTTTCCCTGCCCGGACGCTTCTTTTATATCTGGCTGGTGGCGGGGATCATACTGCTGCTGGCGATTGCCCTTGCCCGTCCCCGCGAGAAGGCGTTGAGGGTGGCTGTTGCTATCTCAGCCGCGCTGCTCTTCACTGCTCGTTCGTCTGCTGTGAACAGCGTTCCGCTTCCGCCGGCCGGCGAGTATGCCGTGGAAGGCGTGGTCATGCAGGCTCCGCGGGTCAACCGGAACGGCCAGCATGTGTCGGTACAGCTCCGGGATGTGATGCTGACCGGCTCGGACGGGCAGACGCGCCATGCGCAAGGCCTGTACTGGACAGCGTATGTCGACGAGGAATGGCGTCTCCCGGAACCCGGCAGTATCGTGCGCCTCGCCGGCAGGCTGTATCACGCGGACGGCCGGCGCAACCCATACGGTTTTGATTTCAGCCTGTATCTGAAACAGAATCATATGACGGCGGGCTTTTACAACAGCGGGGAGTATGAAACGGCTGTGGATGCTCCACTCAGCTTTCTCGCCGCGGCAGTCCGCCTGCGTTACGCGCTGCTCAGCCGGCTGGATGAAGCGTTCGGGGAGCGTTCCGCCCTGCCCAAGGCGCTGCTGCTGGGCGAACGGGACGCGATGAGTGATGAAGACAGGGCCGCGTTCGCCCGTGTGGGCATTGCGCATGTGCTCGCGGTTTCAGGCCTGCACATCTCCCTGATCGTAGCGGCACTCAGTTTGATCGTCCGGCATTTCATGTCGGGGAAGAAACAGCTCTGGCTGTTCGGGACATTCCTGCTTTTGTACGCGCTTCTGCTGGATTTCAGGGCTTCAGTGGTGCGTGCCGCTATCCTGACCTTTACCTATCTTTTCGTACGCTCGCGGGGCCGCAGCGGTGATCCTCTGAGCGCTTTGTCGCTCGCTTTTATGATCATCCTCATGCTCTCTCCCGTCGAATTGATGAGCGCAGGGTTCCAGCTTTCGTTTGCCGCCGCGCTCGGGATCGTGCTCCTGAACCGGCCTGTACGGCGGGTGACGGACAGGCTGCTGGGCAGGAAGGCTGGCGGTGTTTTCGCGTCGACGGTCTCCGCAATCGCCGGTACGGCGCTGCCTTCTATCCAGACTTTTCACAGCTTCTCACTCGCGGGCTTCGTCTTCAGCCCGATCGTATGCGTGCTGCTGGCCTGTCTTTTGCCCCTGTGCCTGGTGACGCTGGTCCTGAGCCTGGTCTGGATGGACGCGGCGCGGATCCTGGCGTTTCCGGTGGGCTGTATCCTCCAATGGATGACGGACGGGGTTTCAGCCGCGGCGCAATGGCCTTATATGTCGGTCAACTGCCCGTCGATCCCATGGCCTTTCTATCCGCTGATCATCGCGGCTATTCTGCTGTTTTCGGGTTACGTGCCCATACGTATGCGGGGCAGGAGAAGGCTGGCGGTCCTGGCAGCGCTATTCGCTGTCGGTAGCGTGCTGCATCTCGCTATGCTGGACAACGGGGTCAGTTATCTGCAGCTGGACGTCGGCAGCGCTGACTGCGCTGTCATCCAGGACGGACGGCATACGACCGTGATCGACTGCGGCGAGGACGGCCGCGACCTGTGCGATTATCTGCTGGCGAAAGGCCGCAGGGTCAACACGCTGGTACTGACGCACCTGCATGCCGACCATTGCCTCGGCGCTCAGGACCTGATCGACAACCGCATCCCGATCGACCGGCTGGTACTGCCCGAAGGAGCGGAACGCATGGCCGTCTCTGAAGAAGCGCTCGAACTCTTCGGAAAGCTGCGTGAGTATTGCGGCGAAGTGGCCGTGGTTTCCGCGGGGGATACCTGGAATACGGAGAGAACTATCGCGGCGGTGCTGTGGCCTGAGAAAAACGGTATCAGGAGCGGCAAGGACGCCAACGACTACTGCCTTTGCCTCGAATACCGCCTGAGCGATACGGTGATGCTGCTCATGGCTGATTTGCCGGGCGTCTATGAGCCTTATGTCCGGGCACGGGCCGATATACTGAAGGTCGCGCATCACGGCAGCCGGTCGAGCACTACCGAGAGTTTCGTCGCTTATGCGGCGCCGAAAACGGCGATCATCAGCGTTTCGCACAACGCGGACGCCGCCGATCCGGAAGGGATTGTACAGACTCGTCTTGCCGCGTCAGGCGCGGAGGTCTGTACGACGGCGGACTGCGGCGCGATCCGCATACAGCCGGTTGATGGCGGGTACCGCGTCATCCGGTTCACGAAAGAAGGAGCCCCATGACACACGACGAGTTTTTCAAGAGCATCAGGTCATCGACTCCCGCTGGACTGTATCTGTTCGAAGGAGAGGAAGAGCATATCAAGCGCAGCGCGCTCTCACAGCTGGAGGCTGCGCTTCCGCTGGGCGCTTTCGCGGATATGAACAAAACGCTCCTCAAGGATCCGGATGCCGACCGCCTGATCGCGGCCGCGGAGACGCTGCCGTTCATGTCGGAAAAGCGCCTGGTGGTGGTCAGGGAATCGGGCATGCTTTCGGGGAAGGCCCGGGATTATGACGAGGCGGACAGCGCGGAGCGCCTGAAAGCGTACCTCCCGACGCTGCCGTCCACAACGACGTTGGTGTTCTACGTGCGCGGGGCCGCGGATAAACGGAAAAAACTCTACCAGACGCTGAAAAAAGCTGGAGAGATCGTAACCTTCGACCGTCTCGACCAGCGGCAGCTGCAGAGCTATATCGCGAAAACAATGCGCAAGGCAGGGCTTGCGGTGACAGCCGATGCCTGCGACCAGCTGATCTACTCGGTGGGCGACGATCTGTCGACCGTCCTTACTGAAACCGAGAAGCTGATCGCTTACTGTGACGGCCGGGAAAGCGTGACCGCGGACGATATCCGGGCGGTATGCTCCGCCAGGACAGAGTACCGCGTCTTTGAACTGGCACAGACTGTGCTACAGGGCAGGAGCGTGCAGGCATTTAGCATGCTGCGCGCGATGCTTGTGGACGGGGAGCAGCCGCTGATGCTCTTGTCGCTGCTCAACCGGCAGTGCCGGCAGGTCTATGACACGAAGCTGTATCTGGATTCCGGCCTGTCCCAGGCGGCGGTCGCCGGCAAGATCGGCATCCCGCCCTTCGCGGTCCGGCAGATGATTCCTCTGACCAGGACGTATTCCGCAGAAGAGCTTGCCGACATGATCCGTTACTGCACGGAAGTGGAATTCGAGGTCAAGTCTGGCCAGCTGACGGAAGACGGCGCGATGGAGCAGGCGATGCTGCACATACTGAATATGAAAGGATCTGCCGCATGAACAGTGTGACGACCGTCATCGAAGATGCGCTGCGCGCGTACGGCGTTCAGCCCGATCCTGTCGCGATGGAGCGCTTCCTGGCTTACCATCAGCTTTTCGTGGAGCGCAACCGCCTGATGGACCTGAGCAACGTGCCCGATGCGGAGATGCCGCGCCGGCATTATGTGGACAGCATCCTGCCCCTTCTCCGGTATCCCGGTTTGGTCTGTCCGGAAGAGAGCATCCTGGACGTCGGTTCCGGGGCGGGGCTGCCCGGCGTTCCGCTGGCGATATATCTGCCGGATCATCCTGTCGCGCTTCTGGAATCCAACGGCAGGCGCTGCGATTTCCTGCGGGAAGTGATCGGGAAACTGGCGCTCAATCATGCGCAGGTGATCGAATCCCGGGCAGAAACCGCGGGCAGGGATGTACAGTACCGTGAAAAGTTCGATATCACGGTTTCACGCGCTGTCGCCGCGCTTCCGGAACTGCTGGAATACATGCTGCCCCTGACGCGTACGGACGGAAAGGCGCTGTGCTGGAAGGGCCGGCGGGCGGAAGAGGAAATCGCTGCCGCGGCGGAAGCCGCGCAGAAGCTGGGCGGCGCGGAACTGGCTGCACTGCCTTATGGCACTGATGGGGAGGAGAGCGTCCTGATCAGGGCGGACAAGCGTGTGGCCACTCCGGACGCTTATCCCCGACGTGTCGGAATCCCGCATAAACGGCCGATCGGCGGGTAAAATAGTACTTGCTATTCCCATATGATCGTAGTATAATGCCGTTGCTTTCAGCCAATATACATCAAAGGAGGCTGTTTATGGGCTTTGTAAAATGTCCTCGTTGTGAGCTGAATTATATTGAAGAATCAGAAGGATTCTGCAAAATCTGCAAACGTGAGATGCAGGGCGAGAACAGCTCGGACGACGTGGAACTCTGCACGATCTGCAATGAGCGTCCGGCGATGCCGGGAAAAGATATCTGCCTGGTCTGCCTGAAGGAAATGAACGCTGCGAACGATGAAGACACGGACGATTTGGACCGCGACGGCGAAACGGTGGAGACAGTGGATGAAAGCGCGATCGGTTCTATCGACCCGGTGAGCTCCATGGACGAGATCATGCCGGACATCAACGACGATATCCCCGAAGGCGAGTATTCAGAAATTGAGAACGAGCTTTCCCTGGAGGCTATGAGCGACGAAGAAGAGGAAGACGAGCGAGAGGACGAAGAAAGCGAGTGACCTGTGAGGGTATTTGCGATTGGCGACCTGCACCTTGACGGGGGAGCCGGCAAACCCATGGACGTCTTTGGCAGCCATTGGGAAGGCCATTTCGAAAAGATCAGCGCGGACTGGCGTGAAAGAGTCGGCCAGGACGACCTGGTGCTGATCCCCGGCGATATATCCTGGGCGATGCAGCTGGAGCAGGCTTTGCCGGATCTCCTGAAAATTGCCGAATTGCCGGGTCACAAGGTCCTGCTGCGCGGCAACCACGATTACTGGTGGTCGGGCATCGGCAGGCTGCGGGCCCTTCTTCCGGAAAAGATGTACGCCGTCCAAAACGACGCGCTGCGGTTCGGTGATTTTACGGTCGCCGGCTCGCGCGGCTGGACGCTGCCCGGAACGGGCGGTTCGGCGGAGGATGAGCGCATCTATCAGCGGGAGCTTGGCCGGCTTTCACTGTCGCTTGGCCAGGCCGCGAGGCTTGGCGGGACCCTGCTTGTCATGACGCATTTCCCGCCGGTGGGAGAGAACGGGGCGGAAACGGAGGTTTCCCGCCTGATATCCGAAGCAGGAACGCGCTTCTGTGTCTACGGCCATCTGCACGGCGCATCGGGTCACAGTGCGTTTAACGGTTTCCTGTCCGGAACGGATTACGCCTGCGTCGCCTGTGATCAGTTGTACTTTCATTTGTACGAACTGCCAGATTTCAACACGGGAGTGGCGTGATAAACCATTAAGTGGAATACCATTCCCTTTTTTGATGAAAAACTCCGAACAATTTGAATAATTTTCGACGATTTTGACACGCTGTTTCCCAGAAAGTGGAAGCAGCGCGTTTTTTATTGCTTTTTGATCCGTGGAATCCGGTGGATGAATTTGTGGATTTCACTGTGGGCGAATCCTTGTATTTCCCAAATGAATTCGGACTGAAAAAACGTCAACAAGTCTAAATTTATATAAAAATTTAGTGCAATATGTACAAAGAGTTTACGGCAAATTACAATATATGAAACTTTTCAAAAACGGAAGATAAAAGATGCTACATTTTGCCCGAAAAAGTCGCGCCAGAATAGCAAAAATACGGGCGTAAGCAGTAAAACTCATCGCGATTATCGCTTGCAAAGGAGCAAAAAGTGGGTTAAAATGGTTTTCGAGCCCATAAAGTGGTGAAAATATGGCAGATTGTGTGGTGAGGGTATGTCAGACGCTGAGAATCATGTCCGCGAAGGCGCGAAAAACGCTTCACAGGCTGGGTCCGATGCTGACAATGCCCGGGCTGCACAGGCTGAAAGACTGAATAAATGCCACTTCTCCGGTGCCTTCGTCCATGGAGTCGACTCGAAGGGCCGAATGATTATACCCGCGAACTTCCGTGATGCCCTGGGCGATCGTTTCGTCGTTGCGCTGACACCGGATTTCCAGAACGTCGCGATTTATCCGATGGATGAATGGCTGAACCAGCAGGACAAGCTTGAAGCCCTCGCGGAACTGGACGCCAGGGTCCTTAAACTGATCGAGCAGTTCAACAAGTACAGTTATACGGACTGTGAGACTGACCAGCAGGGCCGTTTGCTGCTGCCCCAGAAAATGCGCGCGAAATACCTGGACAACTGCCGCGAAGTGGAAATCAGCGGTGCGAAGAAGTATATCCGCATCCTGAAGTCCGAAGCCGGCGCTGCCGAAGACGATACGTTCCGCACCGAGTTCCCGGATCCGCTCGCATTCCTGGCGGACGTCCAGCGCAGCGCGAGGCCGCGTAACGACTAAAGCGCCTGTCTGCTCCAAAGAAATTCTTTCAGGACACAGGCTCATCATAAACAGTGCCGGCAGGATACACGGTACAGGATTCCTGCAGCCATTTCGGCCGAAGTGTAACAATTCCGGAATTGATTTCAAACGAAAGGGGAGAGGAAAATGTCTCTGGTACGGGGAAACAGCTACAGCACAGCCGGTTTTGCGAATGCCAACAGGGACAGGTTTGAAGTCAATAACAGCGTTTTTATTCTTGACGCGACGGCCGGACGGGGGTATGATGCATACGATGACCGTCACTATCCCGTTGAGGGTCAGGTGCGCCGGGAGAGCTTCGGACTTTCCGGAAAGCATACCGCGTGGCTTTTCTGTGCGCTCGCGGTCGTGCTGTTGATTGTGATGGCGGCCAAGTATGTCAATATTCGCAAACGCGCTTATGATGTCAGCATCCTGGAAGAACAGGTGCGCGTCCTTTCCGAGATCAATTACGACCTTGACCAGAAAGTGATGGCGGCGCGCGAGATGACACATATCAGCTTATTTGCTTCGAAAATGGGCATGGTCCTGGTGGAGGAACAGGAAGTCCACCATGTGACGGCTCCCGATACACGTCCGTTTGCCGTGAGAGGAGTACTGACGAATGAAAACACTGAATGACCTTGCGGTCAGCATGGGTTTAGAAAACGCTTCTGCCGCTGGAGAGCTGCAGATCGCGGAGTTATGCATGGACAGCCGGAAACAGGAGGATCACGGGCTGTTCTTTTGCATTTCCGGGTCGCATTTCGATGGGCACGCTTTTGCACCGACCGCGGTGAAGAACGGCGCGGTCGCGCTGGTGACCGAGCGTCCGCTGCCGGAACTTGCGGTCCCGCAGCTCGTCGTCGAGAACAGCCGTGTCGCCATGGCGCTCGCGGCGGCGGCGTTTTATGACCATCCGGACCGCCAGATGCGTTTGCTGGGCCTGACAGGCACCAAAGGCAAGACGACGACCAGTTACCTGATCCAGGGCGTGCTGGAGCAGACCGGCGCCGCCTGTGGCGTGATCGGGACCATCGGCGCCTATATGGGCGGCAAACTGCTGAAGAGCGGCCTCACGACCCCGGACCCGATCGACCTGCAGAAGACTTTGCGCGTGATGGCCGACGCCGGTGCCGAGTACGTCTCCATGGAGGTCTCGGCGCACGCGATCGCCATGCACCGTCTGGAAGGCGTACGCTTTGAAACAGGCTGCTATACGAACCTGTCGCAGGACCATCTGGACTATTTCGGCACGATGGAGCGGTATTTCGACTGTAAGCGCAGCTTCTTCCACTCGCATTTCATCCGCAACGCCGCGCTTAACGCGGACGATGAGCATACGCCGCAGATCCAGAAGACCATGGACGTACCGTCGCTGACTTACGGCATCTGCACGCCTGCGGACGTGATGGCGACCGATATCGAGATCACCGAGGACGGCGTCGATTTCGTGATGCGCGTGCTCAATACAGACAAATACCCGGTCCATCTGCAGCTGACGGGCATGTTCAATGTCTATAACGCGCTGGCCGCGGCGGCAGTCTGCCTGAATCAGGGCATTGACCCCAAGGACATCGCGGCGGCGCTGGGCACGGTGCGCGCCGTGCCGGGGCGTGCAGAAGTGCTGGATACCCATACCACGTACAAGGTCATCCTCGATTATTCGCATTCGCCGGACGCACTGGAGAATATCCTCAATACCGTGCGGGAATTCACCCGCGGCCGCGTGATCGCGCTGTTCGGCTGCGGCGGCGACCGGGATCACATCAAACGGCCCATCATGGGCGAGATCGGCGGCAAACTGGCGGATTACTGCGTGCTGACCAGCGACAACCCCAGGACGGAGGACCCGTACGAGATCCTGGCTGCTGTCGAAAAAGGCGTCAAGCACACCCAAACCCCGTACAGCGTGATCGAAAACCGGCGCGAGGCGATCCGCTTTGCGCTGGAAATGGCCCGTGACGGCGACGTCATCGTGCTTGCGGGCAAAGGCCACGAAACCTATCAGGAGATCAACGGCGTCAAGCGCCCCTTCGATGAGAAGGTCGTCGTGGCTGAGCTGCTGAAGGAAATGAGAAAGGACGCGTAATGCCGTGCTGATTATTGCAGTGATCGTTTTTCTGGTATCTCTGGCGGGAATGCTGCTGCTCATGCCGAAGCTCCTGCCGCGCCTGCGTGCGCTGAAGCTTGGCCAGACCATCTACGAGCTGGGGCCCAAACACCAGCAAAAGCAGGGAACGCCCAATATGGGCGGCATCCTGATCGGGTTCTGCGCGGTTTTCGCGACGTTTTTCGGGGTGCTGTGGCTGTGCCTGCGGGACGGCATTCCCTTCCCGTCGCTGGATAATCCGCTGTGGGCGCTTTTGTTCATATCGGTATTTTCCATGCTCATCGGATTCTCGGACGATTATATCAAGGACGTCAAAAAGCGTCATGACGGTCTGTCACCCAAACAGAAGCTGCTGATGCAGCTGGTGGTCGGGGTGATTTTTTCGCTTTATAGCCGGTATCTGGTGGGGACGGAAATCCTGCTGCCTTTCACAGACAAAACATGGAACCTGGGCATCTTTTACGTCCCGGTCATGACGGTGGCGGTTATGTTCATGACCAACAGCGCAAACCTGCAGGACGGCCTGGACGGGCTGCTTTCAACGGTTACCGCCGTGGGCATGACGGCGTTCGGGATTTTCTGCTATTTCCTGAACACGAAATCCGGGCTGCCGATGGCCATGCGGCCGGTGCTGCTGACGGGCTGCGTCGCGCTTTGCGGCGCGGTGGTCGGTTTCCTGAAATTCAACCATTATCCCGCAAAGATCTTCATGGGGGATACCGGGAGCATGTTTATCGGCGGCATGATGATCGGGGTGGGCATGCTTTCCCGCTGCGCCTTCCCGATGCTCCTGTTCTGCCTGACGTCTGTATGTTCGTCGCTTTCCGTCATGATCCAGGTCGGGTATTTCAAGCTGACGCACGGGAAACGGCTCTTCAAAATGTCGCCGATCCACCATCATTTTGAGCTCTGCGGCATGAAAGAGCCGCAGATCGTGCGCATGTACGCGATCGTCACGGCAATCGCCTCCGCGGTCGCCGTACTGACGATGATCGGCTTCCTGCGCTGAGGGAGGGACTTATGCATAAACCCTTTGATTTCCGGGGAAAACGGGTGCTTGTGATCGGCATGGCGCGCAGCGGCATCCAGGCGGCGCTGCTGCTCATCAGGCACGGCGCTTTCCCGATCCTGAACGATATTAAATCCCGCGACGCATTCGGCAGCGCGCTGGACGTGCTGGAAGGGCAGAGCGTGGAGTGGCGCCTGGGCGAAAGCCCGCTTCCGCTGCTCGAAAACGCGGATGCCCTCGTGATCAGCCCCGGGGTGCCGATCGACAATCCCGCTGTGCTTGCGGCGCAGGAGCGCGGACTGTACGTCATCGGCGAGCTGGAACTCGCGGCGCAGTTTGCCGCCGGAACGCTGATCGGCGTCACCGGCACGAACGGCAAAACGACCACGGTCACGCTGCTGGATACGATGTTCCGCGAGGCGGGCCGCACTTCCTGGCTTTCGGGCAATATCGGCACGCCCTTCAGCCTGACCGCGCTGTCTTCCAAACCGGAGGACATCCTGGTCACCGAAGTCTCGTCCTTCCAGCTCGAGAGCATCGATATATTCCATCCGCGGGCGGCAGCCGTCCTCAACGTGACAGAGGATCACCTGATCCGGCACTATACGATGGAATGCTACATCGCGATGAAGCGCCGGATTTTCGAGAACCAGAAGGCGTCTGACCTGGCTGTTCTGAATTATGACGACCCGATCTGCGTCGGCATGGCGGACGGCCTGAAAGCCCGAGTGGCTTGGTTCTCGCGGAAAACTGAGGTCTGCCAGGGCGCTTTCGTGCGTGATGGGAAACTGACCGTACGCCTGGGCAAGCGGGAATGGACGCTCTGCGACACTGAAGAAATCGGGATCCCCGGCCCGCACAATCTGGAAAACGCGATGGCGGCCGCGGTGATCGCGCTTGATCTGAACGCTTCGCCTGAAGCGGTCGTCCACGCGCTGAAAACGTTCAGGGGCGTGGAGCACCGCATCGAATTCGTCCGGGAGCTGGACGGGGTACGCTATATCAACGACTCCAAGGGTACGAATCCGGATTCCACTGTCAAAGCGGTGGATACCATGCGCAAGCCGACCGTCCTGATCCTGGGCGGTTACGACAAGCACGTATCGTTCCTGACCATGGCGAAGCATATTGCAGAGTCGCCGCAGATCGCGGAACTGATCATCATCGGCGCGACCAAAGACCAGCTCAGGCGCGAGCTGGCCGAAGCCGGCACGGTCACGCCGCACGAAGCGGGCAGTTTCGAGGAAGCGCTTGATATGGCGCGCAAACTGGCGCAGCCCGGCTGGAATGTACTGATGAGTCCGGCCTGTGCTTCCTTTGATATGTTCACTTGTTTTGAGGAGCGCGGCGAGCGGTTCAAAGCCATCGTCAACGGCTGGCCGTCCGGGGACGCTCAGGCATGAGCAAACAGGACGATTACCAGAATTATCCGGGTTTCGACGACGCGGATGATTTCCTGCCGACCGAAGCTGATCTGCAGCACGGTACTGAGGGAACATACGCGGATCAAAGCGTGTGGACGGGCAAGCGCCGCATCAGGCCGCTGATGAAGCTCATCATGTTCCTGCTGGTGGCCGGCGCGCTGTTCGTGGTGCTGAACGCGACGCTGCTGAAGATCCGCAGTGTCCGTGTGAACGGCAACCGCACGATCCCCGCTTCGACCATTGCGGAACTGGCGGGACTGAACCGGGATATGGGCTACTTCACCGTCGATGTCGCGCGCGTTCGCGAAGGGGTGGAGCAGAACCCGTACCTGAAGTTTGTCGACCTCAGGAAGCAGCTTCCGGGCACGGTCGTCCTGTTCGTCAAGGAACGCGCGCCGTGCGCGAACGTTCTGGGCGGTGGCACCATGTACCTGGTCGACGAGGACGCCTATGTGCTGCAGACGATCAACGACGTCAAAAACGGCAACACCCTGCCGGTCGTGATCGGCATGCAGGTGAGCGAAGCGCGGCCAGGCAGCCAGGTCATTTCGAGCCGTCCCGGTAAGGTGGATGAATACCGTGCCATCATCGAGGAACTGCTGCTGCAGGGCGTCGTCAACCAGTTTACCCAGATCGACATCACCGATTCCGATCACATCTACCTCCGGCATAC
Source organism: Clostridia bacterium (assembly GCA_017430225.1). Classification (GTDB taxonomy): domain Bacteria; phylum Bacillota; class Clostridia; order Christensenellales; family Aristaeellaceae; genus UBA4246. Next base: position 34,817 of record JAFRNK010000027.1, read on the forward strand.
GAGCGGATATATGGCAGAACTGGGTACCGCAAAAGAACTGATGGCCAAGATCGGCACGCTCCGCGCCGTGATTTCCGCGCTGCAAGCGGACGGCCTCATGAACGGCTATATCGACGTGACAATCCCCGGGGAAGCGATCTATTCTCCCCAGTAGTCACGATACAATCATCGCAGAAAGGTTCTTTTCATGATCTCCAAAGCGCTGGCGCTGATGATGGTGCTGCTCTCGCTGAGCCAGGGCACTGTCGCCAACTATGAAGACCAGATGTCCCTGGGTGGGACGCTGTTCCTCGTCAACCGGGAATACATGATCACGGCGGATTACGTACCCGACGACCTGGTCATGCCGAATGTGAGAAGAAACAGTTCTTCCGTGCTGATGCGGCGGGAAGCTGCGGAAGCGCTGGAAGCACTTTTTAATGCCGCGAAAGAGGAAAAGGGCTATACGCTGGTCGCGGTTTCCGGCTACCGGAGCTACCAGACCCAGCAAAGCATTTACAATCGCCGCGTCAAAAACGCCGGCCAGGCGAAAGCGGATTTGTATGTGGCGCTCCCGGGTTCAAGCGAACACCAGCTCGGGCTGGCGATGGACGTGGGCCGGCGTAGCAACACCAAACTGAAAGCCTCGTTTGGCAAGAGCCCGGAAGGCCAGTGGCTTGCGGAAAACTGCTATCGCTTCGGCTTCATCCTTCGTTACAAAGAAGAATGGACGGAGACGACCGGCTACGCGTATGAGCCGTGGCATATCCGTTATGTGGGCCTGGAGCATTCACTGCGCGTCCAGAAACTGAATATCCCGTTTGAGGATTATATCGCTCTGCTGCGATCTGCTCAGCAAACTTCGGAACAAGGAGAAGGATCATGAAGCGCCTGCTGTGCCTCATATTGATATCGGTGCTGCTCTGTATGGGCTGCCTGGCGGAAGGAATGGACATGCCGGCCTGGGAATACCCGCTGGAACCGGAAATCCTGGAAAACAAGTCCGGCTACATCACGCTGGTTGATCGGGAGCATTTGCTGGGCAGTGATTACGAGCCCAGCGACCTGGTCACGATCAATATACGCTGCGTGTCTTCCATCAAGGGCGATATGCTGCGCAAAGCCGCGCTCAAGGCGGCCCAGAGGATGTTTGACGCCGCTGAGGCGGACGGCATGATCCTGTACCTGAAGAGCGTATACCGCGCGTATTCGACGCAGAAATACATGTACAACAACCGCCTGAATAACGTCGGCCGGGACGACGGAGTCGTTGCCTATCCGGGCTCCAGCGACCACCAGACCGGACTCGGCGCGGATATCCTCAACCTCGAATGGACCAAAAAGAGCGGTATGACGCCCGCTTTCGCGCAGACGGCGGAAGCGCAGTGGATGGACCAGCATTGCGCGGAATACGGCTTTATCATCCGATACATGGAGGACAAGGAAGCCATTACCGGGATCATCTACGAGCCGTGGCATCTGCGGTACGTGGGAGAGGAAGCCGCCCGGTATATCATGGACAATCATCTGTCCCTGGAAGAATTCGACGAGGAATGGCACGCTTACATCGAGGACTGGGAATCCCGCGGCGGCGATTTCAAAGAATTGCTCCGGATCCGGGCGATCCCGAATCCCGCGGAAGTCCTCTATACGACTGAGGAGGGAGAAGAAGAAATCTCCCTGTTCCCCTGAAATGATCAGTTTACGGGACAAGCTGAAAAGTTACGGTACAAAGCAGGAGCGTCCCAAGGCGCCGCCTGCGCAGGCCGACTGTTACCGGGTCTCGGGCAGGACGAAGCGCGGGGATTACGGACTGCCGGATTTCCTGAACGCGGACCTGATCAAAGACCTGAGCGGAATGGAATTATCCGCGGACGTGCCGCTGGAGTCCCTGCTGTTTCTGGATACGGAGACGACAGGCCTGTCCGGCGGAGCGGGCACCATCGCATTCCTGACCGGCCTGGGCTGGTTTGAGGGGAATGAATTTGTGGTCGAACAGGACCTCATGCGGGATTATCCCGAGGAAGGAGCGATGCTCGACCGGGTGCAGGAACTTGTGGAACGCTCGCAAATGCTGGTGACCTTCAACGGCCGGACTTTCGACCTTCCTCTGCTCGAAAGCAGATATACCATGAACGGGCGCCGCGTCGCGCTGACCAGGCGGCAGCACCTGGACCTGCTGCATCCGGCCCGAGCGGTGTTCAAGCTCAGGCTGCGCCACTGTCGGCTTTCAAACCTGGAAGAAGCCGTACTGGGCATCGCGCGCGAGGACGACATGCCGGGCAGCGAGATCCCGAAAGCCTGGTTCGATTACCTGAAAACAGGGGATTTTACGCTGATTGAGCAGATCCTGGACCACAACGCGCAGGATATCCGGTCTATGCCGCTCATACTGGGGCGGCTGATGGAAATGTACCGCGCCCCGCTCAGTGAGCCGTACCAGGAGGATATCTATTCCATCGGTCGCGTGCTGGACCGGCGCGGGCAGACGGAACGCGCAAGGAAATGCTACCACGCAGCGGACAAAGGCGCCATGTCGCTGCTTTCACGCCTGAGCCTGGCGGAAAGCTACCGCAAGGGCACGGACTACCAGGCATCTGCTCAGGTCTATGAGCGGATGCTGAAGGAGGGCCAGGGCAGCGTCGAGGTACTGGTCCGACTGGCGATCCTTTACGAGCACCGGCTCGGCAGGCCGGAGGAAGCATTGCGCCTGACGCAGCGCGCGATGCTGCTCTGCGAAGACGATGAACAGGCCGAACAGCTGAACAGGCGGTATCGGCGGCTGAAATCCAAAACCGAAAGGACGGTATGAACATGGGACTGTTTGATGCGATCAAGGTCAGGAAAGCGATTACACTGCATAACAAGGGCGATCTGAAGGCTGCGCAGGCGGCTTATGCTGAACTATACGACGCGCAGGTGATGGATCCAAGCTACCTGCTGCCCTATACGGTTCTGCTGCTGCGCGAGGGCGGTGACGAGGAAGCCGAAAAGGTCAAGGAGATCCTGAAAAAGGTCCAGAAGTTCCCGGGAATCAACCCGCAGCAGAGGACGGAGATCCACGTCAATTATGCGTGCGCTAATTACAAACTGGGTCACCTGGAGGACGCCGTCAAACTGCTGGAAGCCTCGCATCAGCGCCGTCCCTGCGGCAGCGTTTACCAGACCTTGGGGTATCTCTACGTCGAGGCCGGCGACAGTGAAAAGGGCATTCCCTTTCTGGAAGAGGCCCTCGAATACGACGATGAAGACCCGATCACCCTGGACAACCTGGGCCAGATGTACTACCGTGTCCTGAACGATCCGGAAAAGGCGCTGCCGTACTTCCAGAAAGCGATCGAGCAAAAGGACAACCAGATCGATACCCTGTATTTCCTGTCCAGGTACGATCTGGAGGCCGGCGACAAAGCCGCGGCGAAGGAAAAGCTGGAAAAGGCCCTGGGCGGCCGCTTCTCACCGCTCAATTACGTGAAGAAAGAGACGCTGCAGAAGGAACTGGAAGAACTGGGCTGATATATCAATTGGATGACTGCAAACCTCCAAAGCCGTTTTGATCGGAATATGGCTTTGGAGTTTTTTTCTGCGGCGGGTTGAGTGGGTGTGACAGGGATGAGTGCCAAGAATAACGTTGTCTTTCGGGAGTTCATGTAGTATAATTTTACTGATCTGAGTTGATTACACAGACGCATGGACAGCATGAACTCCAGCAATAACGGGGAAACAGTATGGATCACAGCTCAAAAACAGGCATCACAACTAAACAGTTTCAGCTGCTGTCAGATCTGAACCTTGTATGGGATTTTATGGTGGAGATATATGGCAGGGAAAACGGGAGCGGCATGCCGGCCCCGTTCTTTGAGCACGCGCTTCAGTCCTCCTGGATGGATGTGAGCTATACTTATCTGGACCGGCTGTGGTTTGACGGAAACAGAGTGGTTGCCTTTGTTTATTACGAATCGCCGGTGACGGATATCTATTTCAACGTCCGGAAAGGCTACGAGTTTCTAGCGGACGAGCTGGTTGACTATGCGGTTTCGGCCATGCCGGATTTCCGGCATCAGCAGCGGCTGGTACTTTTCGGTGGTCAGGAGTTTCTGAAAGAAGCGGCGGAAAGACGCGGATTCAGGATGGTGCATGAGTACCGTGATCGGGAATTCGACTTCAGAAACGAGCTGAATTATGAGCTCCCAGCCGGCTATCATTTTGTCGAGCCTGAGAACGTCGATGTTCTCAAGCTGGCGAAGCTCTGTTGGTACGGCTTTGACCACGGCGAGGACGGTCCGTTTGAAAACTGGGACAGGCAGGATGACTCTTATGCATGGACGCCGGCCAAATCCTATAAGGGTGTGATCGGGCCTTATCTGGCCCCGTCGCCGCATTCCACGCACCAGTATGACGTTGTCATTGCCGATGAAAAGGATGAATATGTGTGTTTTTCCGGCATGTGGTGGGTTCCGGAGAACAGGCTCGCGTATATGGAGCCGCTATGCACAGCGCCGGAATACCGCAGGAAAGGTCTGGCCGCCGCTGCGCTCACGAAGCATTACCGCCGGATGAAAGCGCTCGGTGCCGCCCGCATGACGGGCGGAGCGGATCCATTCTATGAAAGGATCGGCTATGGCGAAGGCACTCATTGGACCTTCTGGAAAAAGGATTCTGATATTTCAGGGGAAAATGAACCGCTGATCGAACGTTTTGTCTCGCATTCAAAGAATATCCTGAAGGATAACCTGGTGGGCATTTATCTGCACGGTTCAGCCGCCATGGGATGCTATCGGCCTGACAAGAGCGATCTGGATCTCCTGGTGGTGGTCAGTGAGCAGATGCCGGATCCTGTCAAACGGGAATACATGGATATGATAATCGGGCTGGATGCGGAAGGGCCTGCCAAAGGGATCGAAATGAGCGTTGTCACAGCTGACGTCTGCGACCCGCTTGTATACCCGACACCGTTCGACCTGCATTATTCCAGGATGCATCGCGGCTGGTATAATAGTGATCCGGAGGATTATATCCGGAAAATGAATGGTACAGATATCGACCTGGCTGCGCATTTCACCGTGATACGCACCAGAGGCCGATGCTTGTACGGCCGGCCGATCGCTGATGTGTTCGCTTCGGTTCCTGAGCGGTACTATACGGAATCCATCGTGAATGATGTATCCAGCGCCGAGAATGAGATCCTGGATCATCCCATGTATTTCATTCTGAATCTGGCCAGGGTGCTGGCATACCTGGAGGAAAAATTGATCCTTTCCAAACAGGAAGGCGGCAAATGGGGACTGAAGGCTTTGCCGGAAAAATACCATCCGCTCCTCAATTCCGCATTACGTGAATACGGCAGCGGGGGAGACGCGGAATATGATCCGGAGCTTGCCGTACGCTATGCGCGGTACATGCTGGATCGGATATCAGGCGAAGCCGGCAGAATACGGGAACAGGCAGGAAGAATAGAACGCGCAAAGCCCGGGGATGCAGATGCTGTCGCACGTCTTGCCTGTGAGCTGTGGCCGGATCATTCGCCGGAAGAGATGGCTCCGGATTTCGAATCAGTGCTTTCTGATAATGGCGCCGCTGTTTTTCTGTATCGGCAAGCCGGCCGGGCAGCCGGTTTTGCACAGTGTCAGCTCCGCCATGATTATGTGGAAGGAACTGAGACCAGTCCTGTCGGTTACCTTGAAGGAATCTATGTCCAGGAACCGCTGCGGCGTCAGGGAATTGCCCGCAAGCTGCTGGACGCCTGTGAAGACTGGGCCAGGGAGCAGGGCTGCACTGAATTTGCCAGCGACTGCGAACTCACGAACCTGGAAAGCCAGCGCTTTCATCGGGCTGTCGGATTTGAGGAGGCGAACCGCATTGTCGCGTATGTCAGGAAACTTTGAGCGGATCCCAGCTTCCATGGCCAGGATCCTCGGCGGTCAGGCCGGGAAAGCGGACGGGCTGGGAAAGTCCGGAGCGCAGGTGGTGCTTTTTGACGATTATGTCCTGAAAGTCCGTCCTGCGGACGGTTGGGATACTGTCGATACCCAGATCCTCCTGTGGCTGGAAGGAAAAGCCCCTGTCCCGCGGGTGGCGGCGCACGAAGTGGAAGACGGTCTGGACTGGCTGCTGATGACCCGGGTCAGGGGGCAGGAACTGTGCAAGCCTGCAGTAATGGAAAACCCGGCGCTGCTGCTGGACTGCATGGCGGAAGCGCTGCATATCCTGTGGTCGATCCCTGTGGAAGACTGTCCGTTTGAACGGCCTGTAAATGATATCCTTGCCCACGCGGAGGAAGCGATCCTGACCGGACGGTTCGACGCATCCGACTGTGAGCCGGAGACTTTCGGCCCTCGCGGATTTGAAAGCCCGAAGGCGCTGCTGGACTGGCTGAAAGAGAACCTGCCCGCGCAGAAACGTGTGCTGACGCACGGCGATTTCTGCCTGCCGAATCTGTTCACGGACGGAAAACGGTTTACGGGCTTTATCGATGTCGGCAATGCCGGAATCGGCGACCGCTGGATGGATCTGGCGCTGGGCTGGCGCAGCCTGAAACATAACAGCGATGGGCATTACGGGCATGTTTATCCGAACATCGATCCGGATGATCTCTTCCGCGCGGCGGGGGTCCCCAAAGATGAGGAAAAGCTGCGCTACTATATCCTGTTGGATGAGCTGAACTGAACGGCTTTACGTCGAAAGCAGTTTTAGACGGATGAAATAATCTACATGCTTATCGGGATTGAAAAGCAGGCGCCTGAGGAGCATTTGGGACGGGGCTTGCCTGATTAAGATTCAGTCCCTGATCTCTTGATATAAGGCGCATACCTGAGCCGGGCGGACGATCGAAAGGGGCAGCATATGAAACACTGCGGAACAAAGCGTTTGGAAACAGAAAGACTGGTATTGAGGAGGTTTACCCTGGAAGACGCTGAAGCGATGTACCGCAACTGGGCTTCCGACAGTGAGGTCACCAGATTCCTGACCTGGCCGACGCATCCGAATGTCGGTGTCACCAGGCACGTTCTTGAGAATTGGATCTCGTCCTACGGGGAGGACGCGTATTACCAGTGGGCGATCGTGCTCAAGGTCGAGGGCGATGAACCCATCGGCAGTATCGCCGCGGTGAAAATGGATGAGAGCATTTCTATGGTGCACATCGGCTATTGCATCGGCAGGAAATGGTGGCACCGGGGCATCACGTCGGAAGCGCTGAAGGCGGTCATGGAGTTCTTTTTCGATCAGGTTGGCGTCAACAGGATCGAGGCGAGACACGATATCAACAATCCGCATTCGGGCATGGTCATGATAAAGTGCGGGATGAGATATGAGGGGACGCTGCGCAGCGCCGGGCTGAACAATCAGGGCATCTGTGACGAGCGTTATTACGCCATGCTGAAATCGGACCGCCGGCCCGAAAATCACGAGAGGGATCACGCTTTTTATGTGGGATTGTTCAACGGCATGCATCCGGGGTTCTTTCAGAAGGAATACATCCGGCGTCTGCCGGAGGATGCCGTCTTTGCGGAACTGGTGATGGATCTGCATCAGGACGAGCCGATCGCGAAAACAGGTTTCAGTGCGGAAGGCATTACATTCGGGGAATACCGCGGCGGGATCGAAGCGCTCAGGGATGCGGTTCGCCGGGTGGATGAAGATTGGGTGAAATACTTTTACGAAGGCAGCCGTTATTTCTGCGCTTTCGACGGCAATCGGATCGCCGCGTTCTGCATCTTGGAGGATATGGGCCGTTATGGGAGTCTGCACATCAGCGGCCCGGGATGTGTCGGCACGATCCCCGAATACCGGCGGCGCGGCATCGGCCTTGAAATGGTGCGCCTGGCCACGGAAGTGCTGAGGAAAGAAGGATTTGACCTTTCCTGGATCCACTATACGCACCTGGAGCACTGGTACAGCAGGCTGGGTTACAGGACAGTGCTGCACTGGAACCGCAATGGCATCCTGTAAGCGGGTAGTGGCAGGAAATAATCACAGGGAGCCTTTTATGGATAAAATCACGCTGATCAGCCCGACGCTCGGGTATGCAGACCGGATTGCGGATTATCGCGCTGAGTTTCCCTCGGACAGGATGAGGGTGACGTATGAGCCGGACCGCATCCCGGGGCTTGATTATCTGGAACAGTATGAAAACGTCACCGATTGGCTCAGGTTTTGCGATTCGATGGCGGGGAAGATTTCGTGGTACATGTCCGTCCGCACCAGCGATGGGAGGGTGATCGGCTTCGCCTGTCTTCGCCATCGCCTGGAATACGATGACGACGATGATGAGTTTGCCTCCCACATCGGCTATTCGGTCCGTCCGTCGGAACAGGGCAAAGGGTACGGCAGGGAACAGTTGCGCCTCATGCTTACGAAGGCGAAGGAACTTGGCCTGGACCGGGTGCGCCTGATCTGCCGCGACATCAATATAGGCAGCAACCGTGTCATCCTCGAAAATGGCGGGGTATACGTGGATAC
>JAFRNK010000028.1 GCA_017430225.1 Clostridia bacterium
CACCCATTCGCTCATCTCCTGCACCGTGCCGGAACCGACGTTGCCGTTGACGTACGCGTCGCAGCCCAGCTGGCGGCAGAGCTCCATGAACTCGTGCGTGCCGAAGCTGTTGTCCTCGGTCACGCCGCCCCAGTGCGTATTGACCATCTTCTTGCGGGTTTCCTTCGGGCCGATGCCGTCCTTCCAATGGTACTCGTCCGCAAAGCAGCCGCCTGGCCAGCGCAGCACGGGAATGCGGATCGCGCGCAGGGCGTCCACAACGTCTTTACGCATACCGTTGACGTTCGGGATCTCAGAGTTTTCGCCCACATACAGGCCGCCGTAGATGCAGCGCCCGAGATGTTCGGAAAAATGGCCCTGGATCGTCTTACGAATATGTCCGCGGGTCACACCGGGCTGTATAAACAGGGTATTCATGCAGATGACTCCTTTCGTAGTACAAGCATTTTCGCAAACACAGATAGATTAGCATAAAAAAACTGCTTCTGCAAGCGGTTCAATCCAATTCCTTCCAAATCTTTATGAATACTCTGTCGGTGTGTGAAATGATCACAAAACCATATGAAATACCGTCTCCTGTTGTTCATTTCACGTATTCTTCCAGTATTCTCCACGCAGGCGGTGTACAAGTGTATTCATTTCTGTTATAATAAACTAAATGCATTTTGTTTGACAGTAACTCCCCCGATAATCCACGTCACGGATGTCTAAGCCGAATCCAATCCGGTGTAATACCATAAAACCTTCCCCGCAAGACATCAAGATTGTACAATGAAGTCAAGGCGACTGCATATGATAAGCCACGAATACAAAAGGAGGCATGAGGCATGAAGAGAAAACTATGGATCATGGTGGCGATAACAGCGCTGATGATGGGACTATGGTACACGGCAAAGGCAGCAGATGGGAGCCTGCCGGCATTTACGAAGCAACCACAGAATGCAACAATTGCATGGAATGGGTTCTGTAAAGTTACTTGGGACACGAATTATCCGCCGGTATCTGCGCAAGTGCAATACCATAACATAAGCAATAACGGATGGGAAACTTATAGTGATCCTTATTACTTGGTTGGAGGTCAGATAGCCGAAGACAAATTGTCCGCCAACTTTCACTACAATGATTATCTCAAAGGAAAAGAATTCCGAATCTATGTCAGATGCAGTGAGCAAGAAGATGACGATTATGGCAGGATTTACAGCCAGCCATTCATGATTTCTTATATCCAAAGTATTATCACCTTTGATGCTGGGGGTGGGAACGGAAATATGCCCAAGACATATATAACAGAAGAACTACCTTATTCCTACACACTTCCCGACTGCGATTTCACCTGGGTGGGTCATGTATTTGATAAATGGCAGGTCGGTACCGAATACTACCAGCCTGGTGATGAAATACAGATCATGAGTGATACTACTATCCGTGCTACCTGGAAAAAGTACTGCACAGTCACCTTTGATGCCAACGGCGGCACGGGGAGTATGGCATCATACAACGTAACATTGCTGGAAGGTGAACCATTTACTTTGCCGGAATGCGCATATACTGCGCCGGAAGGCCAGCGCTTCCGTGGGTATTGGAATGTGAGCTCTGAGCTTGGTGGTAAGCGTCCAGGCGACGTGATCACTGTGACCAAAAATACAACAATTTCTCCACTTTGGTCTACGATCGCGTACAGCACCATCACCTTCGATATGATGAGTTACGGTGAACAGATCAGCCCTGTTACGGTAGAATGGGGTTCTGTGCCGCCCAGGCCTGCCGATCCGACAGCAAGTGGCATGTATTTTACCGGTTGGTATACCACGGCTTATGGTGCATCCAACAGCATGGCTTATTACTACTACAGGGGATGGGATAAGCCTTTGAGTGAGAATGTGACGTTGTATGCCGGTTGGGTGACAGATCAGATCTGGAAATTGACCCTCGTGTACGATGAGGACGCAGGCCAGGTGAGCCTGAGTACGTATGCTGCGCGTGAAGGAGAAACTGTTAATGTAACCATCAATGCGAACGAGCATTACACTTATGACTATATGAGTTATGGGACGATGCAGAGCTCTCAGAAATCCTTCACAATGCCCGGGAAGGATATTTATGTCCAAGTATACTTCACCTGTGATCATAACCATACAGCTTCAAGCATGACGTTTCATGAAGCCGTCGCACCGACTTGTGAAGAACCCGGGAATTACATCTACTACATTTGCCCGGTTTGCGGACGATGGGCATATGAAATGCCATGGACATATGTTGATACGAGATTCGAACTGATTTCAGATCATGACAGGATCCTCATCCCCGCCTTGGGTCACGAATATGGCGTGCCTGCCTATGAATGGGCTGAGGACTTCAGTACCGTTACCGCGACCCGAGTATGCGTCCGTGACACGAGTCACATTGAAAGCGAGATTGTCTCTGTATCTGCTGCTGTTACAAAGGAGCCAGGTCCTTTATCAAAGGGTGAGCATACTTACACCAGCGAGGAGTTTGAGAACCCCGCTTTCTCCGCTCAAACCTTTGTGCTGGACGATATTGATCCCCTGGGCATCCCTGTGACGGAGCAGTTCTTCCCGGACAGCCAGTTCCGTTCTATAGCTGCACAGAAGGATACGGACAATAATGGTTATTTGTCCCTGGCAGAACGCGATGCAGTCACTCTGCTGAATGGCACAAACAAACGTATCGTTACCTATGAAGGTATTCAGTATTTCCCGAATCTTATTGAATTGGCAGGACAGAACAACACAGCGCTGGAAGTACTGGATGTGAGCATGAACTCACATTTGCAGAGGCTGACACTGAATAACAGTGCGAAACTCACTGCGCTGGATTTCAGTGCGAACCCAGAAATGACATATATCCAGGCAACTAACTGCGGTGCTGCTACTGTGAATGTAGCGAACAGTCCGAACCTGACATATCTGAATATCATAGGCAATCCGGTCACCAATCTGGATCTGAGCGGTAATCCTCTGCTTGAAACGCTGTACGTTTACAACAGCAGCCTCAAGGAACTTGACCTTGGAAGCAATCCATATATACTGGAAGCTTGCAACGGTACGTACACTGCTGCCGTTCAATACGAACAGTATGTCTCGGGCAGCTATTCGTTGCGGGCAGGCAAAAACACGGTTATCCGTAACGGCGATGAAATGCTCATCAACAGGGCGTCCTTCCCGGATGAGAGCCTTCGCACTTATGTAGAGAATAACTTTGATACAAACGAGAACAGCTGGCTGACTCATGTTGAAATCAATGAAGCGAACGAGATTGTACTGGAGAGTGCTGCGGAACTAACCAGTCTGGAGGGTATCGAATACTTTACTGAGCTGGACGGTCTCATTGTTGGAGATACTCCGCTGCTGACCAGCGTAGATTTATCAGCGAACACGAAGATAAAGAATCTTGATATCTACGATACCGGCCTGGTCTCCCTGAACGTGAGCGGACTGAAACTGGAGTTCCTCGGTTGTGTCCGAAGCCAACTGACCAGCTTGACCCTTGGCATACAGCCAAATCTCTGGTATCTCTCCTGCAACGGCAATCCCAGTATCAGCACACTGGACATCTCCGGCGCTCAGCACCTGATCACCGCCTGGCTGGGCACGAAGGACAGCAGTGCCGCGGAATATGACAGGTACACAGCGGACGGGTATATCCTCGATGTGGACAAAGACACCGCGATCATCACCGGTCTTCCCACACCAACCTTCGTTCTCCCCTCTGCACTGACCACGATCGAAAGCGAAGCCTTCTCCGGCATCAGCGCTGTAACGGTGGTGATTCCGAAGCATGTGACCGCCATCTCCGGCAATCCCTTCGCGGGCAGCAGCGTGACCACGATCTATGGCGGTGAAGGTACTGCCGCGCAGACGCTGGCGAATACCTACGGCTATAACTCCATCGCCGTCAGCGACGACTGGATTGCAAGGCAGTAAGCCGATGTGAAACCAGAACTTTAGAAAAACAAACGGGCTGCTTCCGGTGTCGGGAGCAGCTTTTGCTGTGTTTGTTATGAAAGTATCATTTACAAATATTGAACGCCCTCATCAGTCAGGCTATGCCTGACAGCTTCCCCCGAGATCGGGGGAAGCCTTTTGGCACACTTTCTCTGAATCAAAGATATATTATGAAGAATCGGTATTTCTGCAACATGTCCAGTGAAAGCCTTCCCCCGAGATCGGGGGGAAGGTGTCGCGCCATATGCGCGACGAATGAGGACACTCAACAGCCCCTAAACAGTATGATCTGTTGTTGATAGTCCTCATTAACGGACTCTCTCAATAGAATCCGAGGATTCTATCTGAACCTGAAGCCCCGCGTCCCCTCTCCGTCGTCGTCGGGCGGGGGCAGGTCGTCCTCGGAGATGGACGCGTCCCCGGCGTCTTCGGGTTCAGCATATTCCGGTTCGAAGTCCTGCGTTTCGACAGCGGCCTCCGCCGGAAGCCCGTCTTCTTCATCCCAGGCCTGCGGCGAGGCGAGACGGCGCAGTTCCAGCTCTTCCTCGAGATCGTCCTCGCGCCACATGCTCATATACAGCGCACCGTCCTGCGCGGAGGCGTCCACGCGGATGGGGAAATCATAATCGTTGCGGTAGATCAGGTTAAGCGCGCTGTTGCCCACCGCGGCGTCCACCCCGTGCGGGAGGTAGGACGCACCGTTCGCTCCGTGGGCGCGGCGCTTGAGCACCGTGATGCCCGGCAGCTGAAGCAGGACGTTGTATAGCGTCGAAGACACCTGGCAGGTGCCGCCGCCGTAATTCAGCTTGAGCTTGCCGCTGGTCAGCACAGGCGCGACGTGGTAGCCGTTCTCCCCGCTGTAGGGGCCGATGTCCGCGTTGAAATCGAGCTTCTGGCCCGGATAGAGCGTGATCGACGACAGCTTCGCGCTGGCAGTCTTGATGTTCATGATCCGGCCCTGGTTGGCTTCCGTGTCGTCCGTCTTGTAATACGTTGTATAGACCGCGAGCGGGGCTTTCAATGCGGAATCGTCCGGGGTGGATTTGACCATCACGATATCGCGCAGGCAGGACGCGCGCAGGTAACCGTACTGGCGCTTGTACAGCACTTTGGCCCAGCCGTCCTCGAACCCGATGATGCCCAGGCGCGCGCCGTCGTGCAGGATAATCAGCGTGTTCGCGTACGCGTCCGGCGCAGCGAGGACCGGCGCGTCGCCGTCGGCTTTCGCCATGCAGGTGTAAACCACGACGCCGTAGGGCGGCGTATTCACCGGATCGACGGCCTTCACGTCCTTCACGCGGGAACGGTAGATGTATCCTTCGTGGTTTTCAGCGCGTATATACAGAAAATTGGGCAGCACCTCGAGGATATCGACGTGTTTGCCCTTTTTGACGTAGATGACGGTCTCGCCCCAGTCCCCCGGCTCGGTCAGCATGCGGCTTTCACCGACGGTCACGGCACGGTAAATCACCGGCCGGTCGTCAGCCAGCGACGCGCCCGTCAGGCAGGCGAGTACCAGTATAAAAGCGGCGACCCGACGGGCCGCCGAAAGATAACGCTTAAACATCCGCGCGGTAGATGGCCATGAACAGGCACAGGTCGTGGCACGACGCCTCGATGCGGATCGGGAAGTCGTAGCTGTTGCGCATCTTGAAATCCAGATCGCCGCTGGACGCGTCCACGCCGTGGGGCAGGTAGGCCGCGCCGCTCGCGCCGTGAGGATGGCGCTCCAGAATGGTGATGCCGGGCAGCTGCAACACCGTGTTGTACAGCGTGGAGCTGATCTGGCAGGAGCCGCCGCCGTAGCCCTGCTTGGTCACGCCGTCGACGAGGATCGGCGCGGGCAGGTAGCCGGTGGATTTGTTGAAGGGGCCGACAGACTCGTTGAAATAGAGCGATTCTCCCGGCTGCATCGTACGCATCAGGCGCACGCAGGCGACCTCGAGGTTGTTGATACGGTCCGGATTATCGCTGTAGAAAGAGCAGAATACGGAAATCGGCGTATCCTTGTCGCCCAGTTCGACCGAAGGCGCGATCGGGACGATCTCCTTGAGCAGCCGCGTATCGATATAGCCGTACTCGCGCTTATGCACCAGCTTCGCGTAGCCGTTCTCGACGCCGAGCAGGGCGATCTTCGCGCCTGCGGTCAGCATGCTCAGGATCTCAGCCTCCGGGTCCGGCTTATACAGGACAGGCGTGTCCTGGGTAATGACTGTCATATAGGTATAAACTTCGACGCCGTAGGGCGGCGTGTTTTTGACATCCAGCGGCACGACCTGGTCGATGCGGTTGCGCAGTACGTAACCCAGATCCGAGCCCAGTTTGATCTCCACCCAGCCCGGATAGACCGCCGTGACCTGCAGCTTTTTGCCGGCGCGGTAGGTCGCGACCTTTTTGCTCAGGCGGTCCATCTCAGCGTAGACCGTCGTCGTGGACTTGGGATAATTCATGGTAATGATGGCGTTATAGAGCACCGGCTTATCCTCCGCAGCGAACGCGCAGCCGGGGACCAGACCCATGAGCACCGCCAACACCATCAATAATGAATAGAATTTGCGCATATATTCCTCCGTGGTACGATGCGCCGGATACTGCCGGCGACCGGAAAATGACAAAACCGTCAACGGACCGGAAACCCGCTTCATTGACAGGCGCATTATAGCACAGAAAGGCGGCGGATGGCAATCGCTCAGCACGATTTTACAAATTCTTAAAAAAATTTTTGGAAAATGAGAACTTTTTGGCAGCAGTCTCGTCTATAATAGTGAAACCGTTACAAACGGTGGACAAAAACGGAAGGAAGGTACTGAATTATGAAGAAAATGATCGCGATAATCCTGGCTGCTATGTTACTGATCGGTGTGGCTGCGGCGGTTGCGGAACCCATGCTGGGCGGCTGGACTGTTGCTGAGAGCGCCGAGATTACCGAAGAACAGAAAGCCATTTTTGACAAGGCGATGGAAAAACTCGTCGGCGTGGGTTATGAGCCCGTGGCCTACCTGGCGTCCCAGGTCGTAGCCGGCACCAACCACTGCTTCCTGTGCAAAGCGACGGTCATATATCCGAACGCGGTGCCTGAATACAAGCTGGTTTACATCTATCAGGATCTGCAGGGCAACGCCGAGATCCTCAACATCGCCGACCTGGACATCGCCGGACTGGCACAGCCGCCGGTTGCTGAATAATCCAGACAACGATTTCCGATCATCATTCATCTGCCCCCGCCGTTAAGGCGGGGCTTTTTCATTCTTGCACAATTCTGCCCGTTTTTTGCTCTATTTGCCATTCTTAATCAGTATAAAAATACGTGACAAGACGTGTAAAAAGGCGTATAATAATATATGGCGCTTTTTTATTGGTTGAGGAGGCGAGGTCACGATGAAAAAAGCGGCTCACTGGACGGTCATCCATATGACCAGAGGGCAGACGCGGGCGGACGAGATCCTGCAGGCCCTACAGGCAGAAGGCTTTATGGCACGAAAGCAGCAGATGAGCCGCGCCATGTCCGGGGAGGAAAACGACTTCGAAATCCTCTGCCTCCAATCCGAAGCGCAGGAGGCGCAGCAATTGCTCATCGAACGCGGCCTGCTGATATGATTTCGGCACCCGGTCAATCCCGGCGATTCCCGCGGCGGCTTCCGCTGTGCCCGTCCAGGCCCAGATGCCGCCGTTACTCTTTTTCTGACTAAGGAGACAAATGACAATGCAATGGATTCTTGACATACTGCGCGGCGCAGTGATCGGCATATCCAATATCATCCCCGGCGTTTCCGGCGGCACCATGGCCGTGTCCATGGGGATCTACGACCGCCTGATCCACGATATCACCCATCTTTTCAAGCGCTTCAAGCAATCGGTCGTCGACGTGCTGCCCATCGCCATCGGCGTCGTGGTCGGCATTTTCGCGTTTTCCGCGCTGATCGGCAGCCTGCTGGGCGTATCCGTGCAGTGGGACGCTGACCTGAGCGCCGCGAAAGCACCCTTTACTGCGCAGCGGCTGACCGCCACGGACCTGATCAACGCGGACTGCACGAACGTCAGCCTGACCAACGGCGGAGAAACAGCCGTCCTGGCTTTCGCCGACGGCAACAATTGGACCGTCACCTATCCCGACGGCACTGTAAAGACCCTCGTCGGCTCGACCCTCAAATTCAAGCGCGTCAACGACAGCTACCAGCTGGAGCTTTCCCCCGTCAGGCCGCCGCTCACGAAGATGCCCACCATCTTCGCGTTTATCGGTCTGATCCTGGGCGGCCTCGGCGTCATTTTCCGGCGCGTGAAGCTGAGCGAATTCAAAGCCAGCGGATGGATCCTGTTCGCTGCATTTTTCGCTCTCGTGGTCGTGCTGCCGCTGCTCTCCGCGCCGCGCGCGCAGACCGCCGACGCCTCTTTCGGGAATCTGCTGCTGATGGTACTCCTGGGCATGATCGCCTCCGCCACGATGGTCATCCCCGGCGTGTCCGGATCCATGATCCTGATGCTGCTGGGCTATTATGAGGCGGTCATCAGCGCGCTCAACAGCCTGCGCGGCGGAGACATGGCGTCCCTGGCGCTCCTGGCCCCGTTCGCGGTCGGCATCGTGCTGGGCCTCTTCCTGATCGCGAAGCTCATCAGCACGCTCCTGGAGAAGGCACCCACCCTCACTTTCGCGGCCATCCTCGGCCTGGTGCTGGCCTCCCCCGTCGCGCTGCTGATCCAGAACAGCGAGTGCTTCCAGGTCGCGACTGCCGGCAACTGGCTGGTCAGCCTGCTGTGCCTGGCCGGCGGATTTGCTGTCGCCTGGATCCTGAGCAAACTCGATACGAAAAAAGATTGACATAAGGAGTACTGAAAAATGGACGCTCATTCCACGATTTACAATGACCTCACAAAAATCCTCGTGACCCGTGAAGAAATCGCCCAGGCTGTACGCCAGCTCGGCATGCAGATCACCCGGGATTTCGCCGGAAAGGACCTCGTGATGGTCTGTATCCTCAAAGGCGCGTGCGTCTTCTTTACCGACCTAATCCGCGAGGTCGACCTGCCGCTGAACACGGAATTCATGTCCGTCTCCAGCTACGGCAGCGGAACCAGCTCCACCGGCGTCGTGCGCATCGTCAAGGACCTCGACCGCAACATTGAGAACAAAGACGTGCTGATCGTCGAGGATATCGTGGACAGCGGCCGGACCTTAAGCTACCTGGTCAGTGTCCTCAGGCAGCGGCATCCGCGCAGCATCAGCATCGCGACCCTGCTGGACAAGCCTGCGCGCCGCGTCGTCGACCTGACGGTGCAGTACTCCTGCTTTGACATTCCGGACGCTTTCGTGGTCGGATACGGCCTCGACTACGACGAGAAATACCGCAATCTGCCCGACATCGGCGTGCTCAGCCCAAAGATTTACGAATCCAACCCCTGAACCGCCTTGCAAGGCGTGTCGGCAGTATGATATAATTGCCGAATGAACGCAATGCGCGTTCATTGTGACGATGAATGAAGGAGGACCTTCCGTTTGAACAAGCCTTCCCGCACCATGCTGATCTACGTGATCGCGCTCGCGCTGCTGATCATGATCGGCGTGACGCTTTCAACTCCGTCCGCTACGGGAACGAAGATCGAATACTATCAGCTCCTGAACCTGATCGAAAAAGACATCGCGCAGGGGTCTTCCACCGGCGCGGGCATCGATATCGTTTCCATCCGCGGCACGACCCTGATCGGGCGCTATGAGACCAGCCGCGTTTCGCAGACGGACTACCCCAGGCGCTATGACTTCGAGACCACGATCGGCGACGACTTCATCGACACCGTCAAGACGATGGTCGCGAACGCGACGCCGGACAAAACCGCTGACGAGATTTCCGTTTCGGATTTTCCCTTCAAGCTTGAGTATCTCCAGCCGATTTCGACGCCCTGGTACATCCAGCTGCTGCCGGAACTGCTGATCATGGGCGTATTCATCTTCTTCATGTGGTACCTCTTCCGCCAGCAGATGGGCGGCGGACGGATCAACAACTTCGCCAAATCCCACGCCAACCTCGTCGACGCGAAAAAGAACAAGACCACCTTCGCGGACGTAGCCGGCGCGGAAGAAGAGAAGGAAGAACTGAAGGAGATCGTCGATTTCCTCAAGAGCCCCAAGTCCTACCTCGACGTCGGCGCGCGCATCCCCAAGGGCGTGCTGCTGGTCGGACCTCCCGGCACCGGCAAGACCCTGCTGGCCCGCGCTGTCGCGGGTGAAGCGGGCGTGCCTTTCTTCACCATCAGCGGCTCTGACTTCGTCGAAATGTTCGTCGGCGTCGGCGCCAGCCGTGTGCGCGCCCTGTTTGACCAGGCCAAGCGTTCCGCGCCATCGATCGTCTTCATCGACGAGATCGACGCGGTCGGCCGTCACCGCGGCGCCGGCCTGGGCGGCGGACACGACGAGCGCGAACAGACCCTGAACCAGCTGCTGGTGGAAATGGATGGCTTCACCGCCAACGAAGGCGTCATCGTGATGGCCGCCACCAACCGGCGCGATATCCTCGACCCCGCCCTGCTGCGTCCGGGCCGGTTTGACCGC
>JAFRNK010000029.1 GCA_017430225.1 Clostridia bacterium
AGGCCGTGCGGCGCAAGCCTTACGCGGTGATCCTGTTTGACGAAATGGAAAAGGCGCACCCCGACGTATTCAACGTATTGCTGCAGATCCTGGATGACGGCCGTCTGACCGACGGTCAGGGCAGGGTGGTGGACTTCAAGAACACGATCCTGATCATGACCAGCAACCTGGGTTCCCAGCAGATCCTGGAAGGCATCGACGGAACTGGAAACCTGAGCGAAGACGCCCGCGACCAGGTCACGCGCCTGCTCAAGACGGCCTTCCGGCCCGAATTCCTGAACCGTATCGACGACACTGTGTTCTTCACGCCGCTGACCAAGGATCAGGTGGAGAAGATCGTCGACCTGCTGCTCAATCGCCTGCGCGGACGTCTGAAGGAGCAGCAGCTGAACCTCGAACTGACCCAGTCCGCCAAAGACAAGCTGCTCGATTTGGGCTACGATCCCGTCTACGGCGCGCGCCCCATGAAGCGTGTCCTGCAGGCGAAGATCGAGACCCTGGTGGCCCGCAAGCTGATCGAAGGCGCGGCACTGCCCGGGGGCACCCTGGTCGCCGACGCCGCGGACAACGCGGACGGCTTCGTGATCAGTGTGGAGCAGGAAAAGAAAAATATCGAATAAGCTATAACAATGGGG
This sequence comes from Clostridia bacterium, assembly GCA_017430225.1. Taxonomy (GTDB): domain Bacteria; phylum Bacillota; class Clostridia; order Christensenellales; family Aristaeellaceae; genus UBA4246. The sequence continues at coordinate 636 of JAFRNK010000029.1, forward strand.
GACTGGCGCAAAAGACCCGTTCAATTGCGCCAGTCCCTGCTTTTTTTGCGTTTTTACAAAAAAAGTTCCTGTATAAATAGCGTTTTGGCGAAGTTTATGTTATACTCTTACTTAGTATGCCCATCAAGGGCATACGGCGGAGGGATGTGTCTGTTTGCGTCATCATGATCCTGCAGGATCTTTGCGCCGGCGGGCGGCCGTGCTGGGCACGGCGGTCCTGTTGCTGACAGCGGCGGCGTTCGGCGTCCGGTTCCTTGCCGGACGCGGGAACAGTACGGCTCCAGCGCTCGTCCTGCCGAATGCGGCGCGGCCGAAGTACCGGCTGCATCTCAGGTATGACGGGATCGGGCGTGAATTGACCGCGACGGAAGAGATCGACTGGGTCAATTCCGGGGCGGTGCCGCTTGAGAAGCTGTGCCTCCGCGTGAATGCCGCGGCTTACGTCAATGAGACTTCGTCTCCGGCGGCTGCGGCTGACCTGCAGGAGACCGCTTATCCCGACGGCTTTGACGCGGCGGAGTTCACGCTGGAAGGCTGCTGGGTCGATGAGACGCTGCGGGCAGCGGCGTTCGACCAAAGCAACCCCGTGATCCTCTGGATCGACTCGCCGGTGGCGCCGGGCGGGAAAGCACAGATCCGGCTGAGGTTTCGCCTGAAAATTCCCGTCTGCGCTTCCTTGTTCGGAACATCCGGGGACGTCGTCCGCCTGGTGCAGGCGTTGCCGACGATCGCGGCTGTGTGGGACGGCACATGGGATACCGCTGTGCTCGCGCCTTATGGTGCGCCGCAGGACATCGACCTTTCCGATGTGCAGATGACCGCCGACCTGCCCGAGGGGTATGAACTGGCGGCAGGGGCGGACACCGGAACGAACCAGCTTGCCCTCCTCATTGTGCCTTCGGACATGAGCCGTACGTACGTACGCATGGGGAAGACGGAGATCCGCATATTTGCGGACAGCAGTGAGCGGGTTGATGCGCTGGCGGCCACCGTGCGGAAAACCTGGCCGGTATTTGAGCGCCTTTACGGGCAGCTGCCGCTCAGCCGCCTGACGCTGGTCGGTTTGGCACTCACGGACAGCGGATACTGCGCTCCGGGGCTCGTACTGCTGGATGACAGCCTGAGCGGGCCGGAGCTTGAGCAGAAACTGGCTTACTGGCTGGCCGGGCAGTGGTTCGGCTGGGCGATGGGCGCCGACAATGCCCGCGACGGCTGGACGACCTGCGCGGCCAGGCAATGGGCCGCTCTCCGGTATGCCCGCGAAACTGCGGGGGCGGACGCGGAAACGAATCTGCGGGCGCTGTATGTGGATCTGCACATGCGCGAAAACCTGCACGCCGCTGTCACGCCGGCGACCCCGGCTGACGGCTTTCCGGATCTCACCACTTACCGCGCCGTGATGGACGGCCGGGCGACCGCTTTCTATTATGCGCTGGACACGTGGATGAACGGCAGGTTCGACGCGTTCCTGGGGAGTCTGCTGCGGGGCAATGCCTTCACAGCCGTGAGCCGCGGCCTTTTCCTGGAGCGCCTGAATCAGGCGACCGGCCAGGACCTGGGGCCGCTGATGACTGACTGGCTGGATACATATATGCAAGAACGACCGTAAGTAAGGAGAATGGATTTCACATGAACAGAGAACAGTGCTGCGTACTGATTCCCTCGCTCAGCCCGGACGAGAAACTGCCGGCGTATGTGGAGGAACTGATCAAGGCGCAGTATGGCCTGATCCTGGTGATCGACGACGGGTCGGCGCCGGAGTATCAGCCGATCTTTGACCGCATTGCGGGCTGGCCGGGCTGCCATGTCCTGCACCACGAGGTCAACCGCGGCAAGGGCGCGGCGCTCAGGACAGGATTTGCCTATATCCTCGAGCACACGAACCTGGAAGGCGTGATCACCGCCGATTCCGACGGCCAGCATACGGTCGCGGATACGTCCAAACTGGCGGAGCAACTCCAGCCGGAAACCGCTGAGCTGCTGCTGGGGTCGCGTGATTTTTCACGCCATTCCACCCAGGTGCCGCCGAAATCACGGGTGGGCAACCGCATCACTTCCGCTGTGTTCGCGCTTTTGTACGGGCAGTACCTGCCGGATACCCAGACGGGCCTGCGCGCGATGAACCGACCGATGCTCAAGGACTGTCTGGAAATTACCGGCGACCGCTTTGAGTACGAAATGAACCAGCTGATCTGGTGCTCCAGGAACCACGTGCCGATGACGGTCGTGCCGATCGAAACCGTGTACCACAACGAGAACCAGGGCACGCATTTCCATCCGATCCGCGATTCCTGGCGGATCTACAAGCTGATCCTCGGCAATTTCTTCAAGTTTACGTCCGCGTCGCTGATCTGCTGGGCGGTGGACTTCGTCCTGTTCCTGCTGCTCAAGAACGTGCCCGCGCTGGCTGAGCTCGAGATGCATACGCCCTGGCTGCGCGCGCTGAGCCGCAGTACGGAAGCGATCCTGCTCGCGACGGCCATCGCGCGCGTCTGCTCCGCGTCCCTGAACTTCGTGCTCAACAAGGGCATGGTCTTCAATGTGAAGCAGTGCAAGGGCGCCGTATGGCGCTATATCGTGCTCTGCGTCGCTGTGCTGCTGGTGTCCGGAATCGTGGTCAGCGCGCTGCATGCACTGACGGGTATCAGTTCCGGCGCCATCAAGATCGTTGTCGATCTGATCCTGTTCGTCATCAATTATCGAATTCAGAAAAGCTGGGTCTTTGGCCAGCCGAAAGGAGACTGATGTTTCATGAAACTGTCTGTACGTATTGTGCTGTGGGTGCTCTGCGCCGTGATGATCCTGGCGCTGCCGTTTGCCGTCTCTTCTCCGCAGATCCTGGAGGAGGCCCAGTGGGAAATCATTGACGAAATGGATGCTTCCGGCAGCTGGTCGCTCTTCCCGACTGCTTACGGCGAAGCCGAGTGGGAGGAGGCTGCTCCGGAATATGAGCTGCCCATCGACCGTACTCCCGGTATGAAGCCGAACCCGGCGAACTATACCGCGGACAGCTACGAGGATGACAGCATCAGCGTCCATATGGAGACTCTGGAGCAGGACGGCGTGCTGTGGCGCGTCGCGCGGGTCAACATCGCGTCCCCGACCCAGCTGCGCACCAATTTCTACGCGAAGGACATCAAGAGCAACAAGGGCTATGGCTACGTGACCAAGATGGCAGCGGCCAACAACGCCGTGGTGGCCATGAACGGTTCCGCCTTTACCCGCAGCAACAAGCTGCATTCTTTTGAAATCCGCATGAAGATCGTGCGGCAGACCAAGACCAACAAGGACCTGGATATCCTGATCACCGACGAGAACGGCGATTTCCACGTGTTCCCCAATTCCAAAGGCGCAGATACCTTCGAGAAGGACACCGGCCACGAGATCATCAACGCCTTCATGTTCGGCCCCGCCCTGGTGAAGGACGGCGAAGTGCTCAAGATGCCGAAAAAGTACGCCAATTACGCAGGCGACGCCAAGAATCCCCGCGCGGCCATCGGCCAGATCGACAAGCTGACCTATGTGATGGTCGTGGCGGAAGGCCGGACCAAGGACAGCCAGGGCTGCACTTTCCAGCAGCTGGCCGATTTCATGGGCAGCCTCGGCTGCACGCAGGCCTATAACCTGGACGGCGGCAACTCCGCGATCCTGGTATTCAACAATGAGACATACAACACCAAGGCACAGGAACGCGACATCAACGACATGATCTACTTCGCGACCGCCGTGCCCGAGGAGGCCTGGAACTGATGTTCGCGTTACGTGAAGACGCAGTAATCACGGAGATCGCGGGCGTCCGGGCCTACAGTTTCGGCCTGTGGGCGGCGCTGGGCGTACTGACGGCCGTGATCGTGCTGATCCTGCTGAACCGCAAAACGAAGCAGGCTCCCGGGGCTGCGGCGCTGCAGAGCTGCCTGTGCGTGGCCTGCGGCCTGATCCTGTCCCGCGTGTTTTTCGGCCTGCTGGACGCGTCCCTGGGCCAGGTGATGCCCGTCTGGGCGATGATCCGGCTGAGCGTGGGCGGATATTCCCTCTACGGCGCGCTGGCCGGCGCCTGCGTGGGCATGTGGATCTCCGCAAAAGCGCTGAAGGCGAAGGCCGGGGATTACCTGGACCTGCTGGCGCCTGCATTCCTGGCATTCACTGTCTTTGAGCGGCTGGGGGAAAGCTGCATTGACGGCTTTGGCTGGAGCCGCGGCATCGAAAGTGCGATCCTGCACCAGCCCTGGCTGGCAGTGGTCGACGAGTACGATTCCTGGTACCTGATGACTTGGCGCCTGGAAATCGTGATCGCCCTGATCCTGCTCACGATCCTGTTGATCGACGTCCTGAAGCCGCATAAGAGCGGGCATACCTTCCTCAAGTACATGATGCTCTTCGGCGCGACCCAGATCATCATGGAAAGCCTGCGGTATGACCAGCATATGACGATCCGCAGTTTCGTGCGCATGGAGCAGATCTTCTCCATGGTGCTGCTGGGCGTTGCAGTGATCATCCTGGCGGTGCGGCAGTGGAACGCTCACCGTAAACTGGCGCTTTCAGGGCTCATCGCTATCCCGGTGGTGACTGCCGCGGCAGTGGGCATCGAGTTTGCCATCGACCGCACGAATGTGAGCCGCCTGCTTCTGTATGCCGCATTCATCCTGCTGATCTGCGCGCTGGCCTGGATCGGCTTCCGCCTCCTGAAGGAGGACCGCGCATGACGAAAGAGCAGATCGAGCGCATCAACGTTCTGGCGCGGCTGAGTCGCGAGCGCGAGCTGATCGAGGAAGAGCTGGAGGAGCAGCGTGTGCTGCGCCGGCAGTATATCGATGAGTTCAAGGCCAACCTGAAGGCGACGCTGGACAATACCTATATCCAGGAGCCGGACGGGACGAAAAGGAAACTGAAGCAGAAAGAGACAGCGCAAAAGTAAAGGGAAGAATCAAAGGCATAAGGGTGAAGGCTTAAATTGAATGGCCTTATCCGTTATGCCTTGATAAATTATGATTTTTTCTTAATTTTCATGATTTTTCGGGATAAATCCAAAGGGGTATTACGTCTGTATGAGTGAACGGGATCAGTCGACGGGCCAAAGCCCGCCCATGTCGTATTACGACGGGCTGTATCATGAGTACGCGACCGCCATTCTCCGTTTGTGTTACTACTACCTGGGCAGCCGCGAACAGGCGGAAGACGTGGTGCAGGACGTTTTCATAAGGTTGATCTCGTCCGGTGTCACGATACGGCCCGGGAGCGAGAAAGCCTATCTGCTCAAAGCCGCAGTCAACCACTGCAAGGACGTGTGGCGGAGCGCCTGGGTCAGGCGCGCGGTGTTCGGGAGCCCGGCGCTGGAATTGACGCCGGACCCGAACGATATCCAGGACGGCCTTGAAAAGGCCGAGCTGCTGACAGCGGTCAACCGGCTGCGCGCGGACTACAGGGAAGTCATCTTGCTGTTTTATTACCAGAATTGCACGATCGAGCAAATCGCTGAGATCACGGGCGTACCGAAGGGAACGGTCTCGAGCCGTCTGACCCGCGGACGCCAGAAACTGAAAGAAATCCTTGAAGGGAAGTGAGTCGTCTGTGACATTGGAAGAACGTTTGACGCAGTTGCCGCAAGCCGCCGATGAGCTGGCAGCCGATGTCCGGGCGGATGAAAGACTGTACCAGCGCATCCGGCATCAGGCCGAAGGCATGCGGCGCAAGCGGGTGCCGCTGCGCAGGGTACTGATTCCGGCAGGCGCGTTCGCGCTGGCCGCAGTGCTGCTCGTGCTCGTCTGGCCGGGCATTACGGGCGGTACGGTTCCGTTGAATATCATGAGCGTGACAGCCGGCGATAACGGCGGGAACGTTCCGCTGCCATCGACCCGAGCTGATCTGCCGGCGGGCAGCGTATCGCTGGACAGCGCGGACGACGTCCCCGCTTTCCGCAACATCTGGGCAGGCAATTCGGACAGCAATTTTCCGATGGTCATGGTCAACGGCGCGTACTACCGCCTGCTTTCGACCCCCAAAAAGCTGTCCGACAAGCAGCTGGGCAGTCCGTTGGGCACGGTCGATCAGTATACGAACGATATGAACGGCTACGGCCTCTGCTCCAATACGGTGCTTCAGGGCGAGACCGTCTGGCAGGTAAACGGGATGGGCGGAGCCGCCGTTGCGGCACGAATCGACGGCAGCCTGCGCGTGTTCCAGCGCGTCACCGCCAACGGCCAGGGTACAGCGCCTGCGAGCCTGGCTGAGGCGATCGCCCAGAGCGGCGTCAGGGAACTGAGCCTCTCCGGCGTCGGAAGAGTCCGCAACGAACAGACGGCGCAGCAGCTGCTCAACACCCTTCTGTACAGCGCGTCCTACCAGGGCAGCGGCTGCTCGAAAACAAGCCAGGTGCTGCACATCGTGTTCGGGAACGGCGTGACGCTGCAGATGTACGTACGCGATACGAGCCTTTCTTCCGGCGGCACGTGGTCGTGCCCGGCTTTCTTCGAACAATTCCGTCAGGCGATATAAGGAGGCATCATGCGCAAAACCGTCCTCTTGTCCATCACGGGAGTCAGCAAAACAAACGGCATTCCGGACGATGCGGTCAAGCTCTTCACCACCGGCTATCTGAGCGGTGAAGGCGACAGCTGGAAGCTGCGCTACAGCGAGACTTCTCCGGACGATATCAAAGATAAGAACCATGTGACGCTGGAAATGAGCAACGGCATGATCACGATGACCAACAGCCAGAACAAAGGCGCGAATATGGTCTTTGTCCGGGGCAGCCGCTACCAGGGTGTTTACCGGACCCCGTACGGCGATCTGGACCTGGCCGTGTTCCCGAGCGTGGTCAACTACCGGATCGGCCAGGACAGCGGCGAAATCAATCTGAGTTATCAGCTCGACTTTGACGGGCAGTACGCCTCCGACCACGAGCTGCACATTCTGTATGCTGACAAATCCAACGGCCGGACGTCCGCTTCTTGAGCCGTTGAGGGACTCCCTGCGCGCATTGCTGGGGGTTCCTTGTTTTATACGGCGGAGCAGGAATGAAGACGCCCTGCTGGTGACGGACGCGCTCAGAGTTGCCAGGGATGCGGACGAGCTCCCTGAGCGCCTGGAGCAGTCGGGAGACTGGCAAGTGCGGCGTGATGGCGATCTTTTGCAGCTGGATCCGTCTCCGGCGCTGTGGCAAAAGCTGATCCTTGCCGCGCCGCTTTGTAATGAATACAGGCCTGAGGCGTATCCGGACTATCCGTTTCTTGCGTCCTGCGCCATTAGACTCTCGCAAATGAACGTACCTGCGGAAAAACAGCCTGTAACGCCGCTGCGGATGACGCTCAAGTGTCTGGAAGCAGGAGAATTCAAACGATTGCAGGAAGAACTGCCCCAGGCGGTCGCGGTGCTTCAGAGAAAGCATTCGCCTTTGCCGGGGGCTGCGGGACTGTATATTCTCAGCCAAATAAAGAGAGGGGAGATATAACCATGCTGCTGACATGGAACGGACACTCTGAATTTCTGCTGGAGAGCGCGGACGGCTACCGTGTGCTGACCGATCCGTTCGACGCGCACGTGGGCTATCCCATGCGCAGGGTCCGCGCGGATGCTGTCACGGTTTCCCACGGTCATGGAGACCACAGCTATACGGAAAAGGTGGAAGGGAAACCGTACATCTTCAACGCCGCGGGCGCGATCGGATTGAGCCCGTCGGTCAGGGTCGGCGCGGTAAACGCTTTCCATGACGACGCTGAGGGCACGAAGCGCGGGATGACGCTGCTGACGGTGATCGAAATGGACGGGCTCAGAATCGCACATTTGGGGGATCTCGGGACCGCGCTTAATGAAAGTCAGCTGGCGTTCCTGCATGACATCGACGTGCTTCTCATTCCCGTGGGCGGGTTCTATACCATTGACGCCGTTCAGGCGGCGGAAGCTGTGCGCCGGATCGCGCCGAAGGTGACGATCCCGATGCATTATAAGACCAGCTATAACAGCGGCTGGCCGATCAGCGAAGTCGGCCCGTTCTGGAAAGCGCTCGGCGTCGAACCGCCCGTCACGGTGCCAATACTGCGCATCACGAAGGAAGACGTCGAATGCTGCAGGCCCTTCTGCCAGTTCAGCGAACCGAAGCGGGAGGAGGCAAAATGAGGCGCAAGGACAGGGAAGTCACAGACCCGCAGGAGATATTTGATATCCTGAAACGGTGCGATACCGTGCGTATCGCCGTTTATGGAGAAGAATATCCTTATATCGTTCCGGTATCTTTCGGCACGGAGATGATTGAGGGCAAAGCGGTCGTCTATTTCCACTGCGCGAGGGAGGGCCTGAAGGTCGATCTGATCCGGGCAAATCCCCGTGTCTGTGTGGAGGGCGATATCTTCATCAAAATAGAACCGACGGATCACGGGATCACGACGCGCTACGAGAGCGTGATCGGTTTCGGGGAATGCCGGTTCGTGGAAGATATGGATGAGATCGTTCACGGCCTCAAGGTGCTGACGGAACACTACGGTTATTACAATTATCCGCTTGAACGGTGCAGAGGGATCGAACATCTGTTCGTCGGCAAAATCGTGCTTGATGAAATGACCGGAAAGCGGAACCTGCCGATCCACGGTTAAAAACTCCCGTTCAGCAGAATGTCCGCGAAGTACTGCGCCTCGTTGTCCACAGCGCCGGCATTGCCGGCCATGTGGAGACTGTCTTTACCGAAGCACAGGTAGTAGGTTTCTGACGGATCAAAGCTGACGTATTCGACGAGCGGCTGGAAATCCGCCAGGGGATTGATCACCGGAATGCCATACCGTATGCTGTCATCTTCCCACGCGCCGGATTCCGGTCTGAATCCGTCCGGACAGGGAGCGAACCAGTCACGGTAGGCTGTCATGTCTGAGGCGCGGATGATGAACAGATCGGCCGAAGCCAAGGATGAACCGTCCAGCATCGCGTAAGTGAACGGGCGTACCTGCACCATGCGGATTCCGCCGCGCTTCAGATTGTCCAGCCTGGTCGCGAGTTCTGCGGCGCCGGGAGTTTCAGCGTCAATATAGACAGCGATCTTGTGGGCGGGGTCAGTATCCGTGATCCGAGTAAACACGAAACCCCAGATAAGCCCGCTCGCCATCAGCCAGATGATCAGCAGCGGGATCTGGCGGAGGATCCTTCTGATATTACTCATGGTACACCTCGAATGCGGTGATGAAAGTGCCCCTGCACTGCACACGCAGTTTCGTACCGTCATCCGGCAGCAGGTGCGCCTTGCGGGCGTCTACGTTCAGGGTCAGCGCTTCGTCGCCCTGCTGGAGCCGGATCTTCTGCACGACGATGCTCCCGGGGATCTGAAAGAGTTTCCCGGTTTTCCTGATGGTGCCCGCGTATTCCGCGGCCTCGGCGCCGCTGATATGCTGAATGTGCCTGGCGGTGCCCATGAGCGGACGGTAGCCGACATTCAAGAACAGGATAGCGGCCCAGCCTGCGGCTGTGCTTACGGCGATGATCTCAAAAAGCCGGCGCGGCGTGTTGTTTGGACGGACACCGAAGCAAAGCAGGACGCATACGCACAGGCCCGCCACGGCCAGGATCAGCGCTACGGTGCGGTACAGGCGTGCGCGGCGGCTCAGAGTGGCTGCTTCCTCGGGAGAATAAAGTGGGGTCATGTTCAACCCTCCTGCTTCACGGTTGATTGGAAAACTGCTTGATGGTAAAAGTTCCTGACTGCTGCAAATTATAGCCGGCTTTTCGTTTGAAAGCAATAAAGAAACAGAATTGTAATATCTTTGTTACAAAAAATTAAATTTTTGTTACATCGAAATGATTGCGTTTCTATGTGGTTTATGGTATGATAACAGCTGTAGGAAACTAACTAGATGGTGAATCATCAACCGATTATTGAGATGGAGGTGTTGGCGATGAAGCGTCTTATTTCAGTAGTTGCCCTGCTGCTGGTCCTGATGACCCTGATTGCCGTGCTGCCGGCTGCCGCGTCAGCTGAAACGAAATTGCGTGTAACAGCCAGTTGGCTGCGCCTGCGCTCCGGTCCGGGCACGGAGTATAAAATCCTGAACAAGTACAAGGCCGGATCGATCGTGACGGTCCTGACCACAAAGACAGACAAACACTGGTACTATGTGAAGACGTCCAAAGGCCAGACCGGATGGATGTACAAGGGCTATCTTTCCGCGACCAACGACACGCCGGCGCCCGCCAGGAACGCGAACGGCTCTGCGGTGGCCAAGCGGAACGTGAACCTGAGGACCGGCCCCGGAAAAAAGTATGACGTCATCCAGCTGCTGCCGGCTGGGCAGACGATGACCATCGTCGGTAAGACGGGGACCTGGTACAAGGTCATCGCCGGTAAGCAGACTGGTTACGTGATGAAGAGCCTGATCAAGATCAAATAATTCCCCGCTGTCGTATGGACAAGCGGTCAAAGGAGGTAAAACCATGCTGAAAACCCGTTTAATGTCTCTGCTCATGTGCGTGCTGCTCCTCGCGAGCTGCGTTGCAATCGCGGAGTCTGTCCCCGTCGCGCCGGAATTCGTTGCCGGGAAAATGATGGCTTATGTGATCAATAACGACGGCGCAGCGGTCTACGAGGATGTATTCGCCCATGACGCGGACCTCGAGCCCGTGGAGACGATCGCTTACGGCACCGAAATTCAGATCCAGTCGCTGGGATTGGGCTATTGCAGGCTGCACAGTGAGGACAAGGAAGTGCGTTATGTGCGCACCAGAGACCTGTCATTCAGCGATGAGCCCTTTGAAAACCAGCTGGCGATCGTTTTCCTGAAGCGTTCCAACAAGCTGCCGCTGCATAAGACAGAAAGCGCGAAGTCCAAAACGATCACGAATGTGCCCGATGGGTCCTATGTCATCGTTCTGGAAAAGGGCGATACCTTCTCCCACGTCCTGTACGGGAAGTATGAAGGCTATCTGCAGAACAGCTATCTCTCTTTCCGCGTCGCGTGGCAGGGGGATATCTTCCAGGCTGAGCTCCGCGATCCCGAGAAGCCGAAGCGTCACACCACGGTCAACTTGCGTTCCGCGGACTCCGCGAACGGCAAAAAGGTAGCTGTCGTGCCGACCTGGAACAAAAAGGCGAAGGCGAATACGATCCTGACTGTCCTGCAGCTCAAAGGCGATTGGGCGGAAGTTGAGACCGAGAAGGACGGAAAGGGCATCCACGGCTATCTGAAGGCGGACTGGGTCGAGGCGATCCAGCCTGTTCCGAAGGAGGAGGCCTCGGAAACGGCTGAGGAACCTGCCCAGGAGGACCTCGAGCTGAAGGAAGGCGCCGCCAATGATAGCGTTGAGCTTCAGGATGACGAAGAAGAGCCTGCCAAGGCTGAAGACACCGAGCTGGCTCCCGAATGGGAGGAAGGCGGGGAATAAACCTGACGCCAGGAGCCGATTGGCGGATTGCCAGTCGGCTCTTTTTTGCATCATAATGGATTGCAGCGTTTTATTGGATATGTCTGATCACGAAATCAATGACAATCGTCTTCCTGAAAAGGCAGGCTCATATCGCTCCGGCCAAAGCGTTTTTGCCGCGATCGACCTGAAGAGCTTCTACGCGTCTGTGGAATGCGTGGAGCGTGGGCTCGATCCGTTGAAAGCGCTGCTGGTGGTCGCTGACGAATCCAGGACAGAGAAGACGATCTGCCTGGCGGTTTCGCCTGCGCTTAAAGCATACGGGCTGCCCGGGCGCTGCCGTCTGTTTGAAGTCGTCGAAAAAGCGCGTCAGGTGAAGCGGCAGACGGGGAAAGACCTGGAATACCTTGTGGCGCCTCCGCGGATGCGCCTTTACATGGATTACAGCGCGCGGATCTACGAGAAGGTTTACCTCCGGTTCGTATCCCCGGAGGATATCCACGTATACAGCGTCGACGAGGTCATGATCGACCTGACCAAGTACCTGAAACTGTATAAAACCGACGCGCACGACCTGGTGCGGCGCATCATCCGTGAAATCCTGAAGGAAACGGGCATCACCGCGACGGCGGGAATCGGCACGAATCTGTATCTGGCGAAGGTTGCCATGGACATCGTCGCCAAGCACGTGCCTGCAGACCGGGACGGTGTGCGCATCGCGGAGTTGGACGAACGCAGCTATCGTGAACGTCTGTGGCAGCACCAGCCGATTACTTCTTTCTGGCGCGTCGGCAGGGGAATCGCCGAGCGTCTCAAACGCTACGGCTGTGTAACGATGGGAGATGTGGCGCGGCTGAGCCTGAACGGACAGGATCTTCTGTACAAGGAATTCGGGGTGGACGCGGAGCTGCTGATCGACCACGCCTGGGGCGTTGAGTCCTGTATGATGGCGGATATCAAGTCCTACCGGCCTTCCACCAGCTCGCTGAGCGTAGGACAAGTGCTGGCCATGCCCTATCCTGCGGACAAGGCGCGGATCGTGGTCAGCGAGATGGCGGAGCAGCTGGCGCTCGAGCTGTTTGATAAGCGGCTCAAAGCGTCCAGCGTGACGCTGACCATCATCTATGACCCCGAAAACATTGAGCGGAAACGCTGGACAGGCCCGGTCGTAAAGGACTATTACCAGCGTACAGTGCCCAAGGAAGCACATGGCTCCCAGAACCTGACTGACGTCGGCGGCGCGCCGATCTATACGAATTCCGTCAGCAAGATCATCGATGCCGTGCTGCAGGTATATGACCGCACGGTCGAACCTTCCCTCACGGTGCGGCGCATGTACCTGGTACTTAACAATACTGTCTGGGAGGACGCTCCCCAGGCCAATATGCCGAGGCAGCTTGACCTGTTCACGGACGAAAGGATGCTGATGAAGGAGCGTGACGCGATGAAGCGCGAGCAGAGCATGCAGGAGGCGCTCCTCAACATCAAGAAAAAGTATGGCAAGAACGCGATCCTGCGTGGCATCAGCTATCAGGATGGCGCGACCGCGCGGGAGCGCAACCGCCAGATCGGCGGGCACGCGAGCGGGATGGACGAAGGGGGAACACCATGAAGCCGTATGAGGATATGCTGGATCTTGAGCGTCCCCTTTCGCCCAAGCATCCCCCGATGCCGCGCGCGGAGCGTGCCAAGCAGTTTATGCCGTTCGCGTCCCTGCGCGGGTTCGGCGACGTGATCACTGACCGCGAAACGATTCGCGTCCCGCGCCGCCTGCTGAGTGAGGACGAGCGGGAGACGATGGACGCGAGGCTCAGGGAAATCGCAGCAGCGCTTGCGAATGGTGAACATCCTATGATCAGCTTGTCTTTGTTCACAAAAGATCCGATCCGTTCAGAAGGTCCGGAGGAATTGGGAACATATGAGCAGATTACCGGACATGCCGAGAAGATCCGCTCTGCCGAACGCGAACTTAAAGTGGATGGGGTGTACTATCCGCTGGACAGGGTAGATGAAATCAGAATGACGGATAATGGATGATGCGGTTGACAGGTGCTACCAAACGCAGTATGATCGGTCAGGACGTTATTATCCAAGGAGGAAACCATGGTCAGAAGATATGTTGATAAAACAGGAGCGGCATTGAACGAAGCGGTAATTGTCAGAATTGCATTAGTGATACTGGCAGTATTGGTTTCTTTCAGTTCTGCATACGGGTTATTCCGGTCGACTGCAGTTGCTGATTCATCAGATATCATGACGATTGAGCTTGACGGTGAGTTTATCATTGATTCGACAAGACAGATGTTGAATAATATCAATGATTTACGTGCCAATGATGCATGGTACTGGAATTCGTCGGATACGGAAAAAGTCTATCCTGCAAACCTGGTGCCTCTTGAATATGACTACGGTCTTGAGCGCGTTGCCATGCAGCGCGCAGCGGAGTTGGCTGTCTATTATGATCATACAAGGCCCAATGGAGAATCCTGCTTTACAGCTTTTCCTAACGAGGTGATGGGTGTAGGGGAAAACATTGCGGCTGGATACAATACACCAGATAGTGTTTTCGTTGCGTGGGCAGAAGCCGATGAGCCCTATAATGGCCAGGGACACCGCCGCAATATGCTTGATGAAGGCTTTACAACGGTCGGTATCGGATGCTTTGAGTATAATGGATATCGGTATTGGGCGCAGGAGTTTGGAAGCAACCACACGACTGCTGCAACAAATCCGCTCATACCGCCTGTCAGTATTGACGTATCGAAGGATATGATCACCGATATAACAATTGGTGACCAGATTACGCTGTTCAAAGGTCATGCTGTTAATATTCCTGATGTTAGTGTTTCTTTTGTGGGAAAGTATATACCAGGCTCGATAATCCGATTCCCTGTTAGCGAAGAAAACTGCCGTATCGCCGATGCATCTGTAGCAGACATCGCTGACGGAAGAATAGTTGGGCTTGCTGTTGGTGAAACGGTTCTTACGGTAACGTTCCGCGATATGACATTGTCCGCGGTCATCTCTGTCGTAGAGGACCAGGCGATACCGCTTCAATTAGATACTACCAGGAATGTCAGTATACCTGCGGGCGAGACAGTTTATTTCAGCTTTACACCTAATGAAACAGGTGTATATGTCTTCTACTCATCCGGCGACAAGGATACCTGCGGCATTCTATACAACAGTGATAAGACTGTTCTTCTTGATGATGATGATGGCGGAGAAAACTATAACTTTTCGATATCGAGCGAATTGACGGCCAATACATTGTATTATTATGGCGTTAGACTGTATTCTCCTGATATAACCGCATCTGTCAGCGTCACGCTTAAGAAGGATGATACTATGGTGTCTTCCGGTTTTGCTTATAAATTGCTGGATGACGGTACAGCAAGTATAACGGGTTGTTCATTATCCGGAGATATTGTGATTCCAAGCGCATTGGACGGGTATACAGTCACCAACCTGGCATCCAGGCTTTTCTATGGAAAGTCTGATATTTCTTCGGTCACCCTTCCCGCGTCTGTTACCTACTTTGGTACCAATCAGAATGACAATGACTGGGACTATGTATTCTCTTACTGCTTTGATCTGAAGAATATTTTTGTAGACAATGGAAACCCGGTATTCAAATCTGTTGATGGTGTATTGTACAGCAAGGATGGAAGCAAACTGATCAACTACCCTTGCAACCATGATAGTGAAATCTATCATGTTGATGCTTCGACGCTTTGCTGCACATCCTTTGCCAGCTGCCGGAATCTGCGTTGCCTTTTCCTGGATAACTCAGATACGATTTGGTATACTTACACGTTTTACAATACGGATAATGTGACGGTATTCTACAAAGAGGGTGGCAGAACCGCACAGAAAGTATCCGGCGATACTGCTTCAAGCTGTACGTTTGCCAGCGTCAGAAATATTGCAGAGCTTCCAAGTCACCTGGAACGCATTGAGACGCAGGCATTCCAGAACACTGATTTGCGGTACATTCGCATCCCGGGCAGTTGCGAAAGGATCGAAACCGGCGCGTTTACTGGCTCAAATCTGGTGTATGTCAGCGTTGACGATTCAACAGTGATTGAAGACGGCGCTTTTGACACTGCTGTAGTAGTTGAGAGAAGATAGCGGAGTGCTTCAATAATGTACAGATTTCTGATTCTCCATTGACACAGTAATAAATCGTGCTATAATACGTTTGTCCGCTGGGGGCGTCGCGACTGTGTACAGTCCGGCTGAGATTGCACCCTTGGAACCTGTGTAGGTCATCCTACCGTAGGGAAGCGGCAATCGGCTGACTGAGCTGACTGTCCTCCCTGCGTTTGGCAGGGAGGTTTTCTCATATCCTGCGGAATATATTTTCAGGAGGCTGTGATATGCTGTTTTCATCTGTCGCCTATGCGGAGGAAGCCGCGCAGAAGCCGAATTACTTGAATTACTTCAAAGATACGGTGTTCCAGAAGCTGATCAACGCGGACGCAAGTGTGTGGATCACCTTGGGGGCGCTGGTCGCGCTGGGCTTGATCCTGCTGTTCATCGGGAAGTCTCAGAAAAAGTGGACCGCGAAAATGATCGCTTACGGGGCTTTGTCCATCGCTCTCAGCTTTGTGCTGAGCTATATCCGTCTGTTCCGCATGCCTCAGGGCGGTTCCATTACCCCCGGAAGCATGCTGCCGATCATGCTTTTCTCTGCAGCCTACGGTGTCGGCCCCGGTTTGCTGACCGGCTTGGTATACGGTCTGCTGCAGTACCTGCAGGGCGGTGATTTCCTGAACGTATGGCAGTTCCTATTCGACTATCTGATCGCGTTTGCAGCCCTGGGTCTGGCCGGACTTCACAAGTATATGAAGGCTGCCTGGTGGCGCTATGCCGTGCCTGCCGTGACCCTGATCCTGCTGGTCGGCATGGCGTTCGCCTATCCGGACCTGATCGTGCTCTATATTGTGCTGGGCTTGGTAGCCGCAGCCCTGCTGTACCTGGTATACAAGCATCCGGACCGCTCCGAGCTGCTGCCCGCCATGGGCGTGGCTGTGCTGGGCCGTGCTGTTTCGGCGATCCTGGCCGGGCTCATGTGGGTGGCTGCCTATCCGTTGGAAGACGGCCAATTGCCGCTGATTTACAGCATTGTATATAACGGCGCATACCTCGTGCCCGAACTGACCATCTGCATGGTGCTGGCCGTGTCGATGGGTGACCGGGTGTACAAGCAGATGAAGCAGTAAGCCTGAGAGCATGAAAGTCATTGACTTCCACACCCATACCTTCCCGGAAACGATTGCTCAGAAAGCAATCGCTCGGCTGAGCGCGGCGTCACATACAAAGCCTTTTACCGACGGCACCGAGGCCGGCCTGAGCGTGTCCATGCACAAGGCCGGTATCGCCCTGTCGGTCGTCATGCCGGTAGCGACCAGTCCGCTGCAGGTGGTCAAGATCAACGACGCGTCCATGCGCGTCAACGAGCGCACTGCTGAGACGGGAATCATGTCCTTCGGCTGCATGCATCCGGATTTCGAAGACTGGTATGGCGAACTGGGACGCCTGAAGGAGGCGGGAGTACGTGGCATCAAGCTTCATCCCGTCTATCAGGGGGTCGATTTCGATGATCCGCGCTGCCTTCGAATCCTGAACCGTGCCGCGGAGCTTGGGCTGTGCGTGCTGGTTCATGCGGGTTTGGACGTCGGCTTTCCGGGGGTCGTCCGCGGTTCGCCGCGGATGGTAATCAACGCCATGAAAGCGGTCGGATCCTTTGGCCTGATCCTCGCGCACATGGGCGGCTGGCGCTGCTGGGACGAGGTGCTTGACCTGCTGCCGCAGACCGGTGCTTATATCGACACGTCGTTTTCCCTGGGAAAGATGACGCCGAACGGCGACGGGCATTACAGGACTGAGGCGGAACTGCAGATGCTTGATGACGAGCGCTTTGTGATGCTTGTCCGTGCGTTCGGCTCAGACCGTGTGTTGTTCGGCACGGACAGTCCCTGGGCGGATCAGGCAGCGGCGCTTGCGGAAATATGCCGCCTGCCGCTGACGGAAACGGAATTTGAAAACATTCTCCATAAGAACGCGGAAACGCTGATCGGCTGACAGCCGGTCGGCGTTTTTTGTCCTTGCTTTTTCCCGCACGGTAGGGTAAAATAAGGCATGAAAAACAGTATTCACTCGGAGAAAGAAGGATATCATCCATGGACAGGAAAGATCGCAGGGACGAAATCATTGAGCTGCAGAACCAGCTGATCCGCGCGCGTACACGGGGGAACCTGCTGCGTGTCGACGAGGATCTGTGGGGTGTCAGGCCTGCCGTGACGCTGACAAACGCGGATGAGGAGAAGCCGTCTGCCCGGCCGGAGACACCCGTGATCCCGGAAGAGGCGGAAGACGAAGCCAAACAGGAAAACCCGGCCGAGGAGCACGCAGGGGTGCGCTGGGATCCGCCCAAATTCCCGCTGCCGCGCTTTGAGCAGTCCACGGATGAATTGATGCGCCTGATCCGCGAGAGCGCAGAATCCCTGACCAGTATGACCAACGAGCTGGTTGGAAATAAGGACCGGAAGGGGACTGGCGCGCTGCCGGATATCCCGCTGGACGACGTGCCGGTGCTCAACAGCCAGGTCGCGAAAAAGGAAGAGGCCCAGCCGGAAGCGCCCGCGGAGGAACCGCCGGAAGATATCGAAGACCTGAAAAAGGAGCTTCATGGCTATATCGGGCTCGACCTCATCAAGAACGAAGTCGACAGCCTGATCAACTATGTGACCATCATGCAGCGCCGCCGCGACGCGGGCCTGCCCACGCCGGACATGAGCCTGCACATGGTCTTTTCCGGCAACCCCGGTACGGGCAAAACGATGATCGCGCGCCTGATGTCGCGCATCTACAAGAGCCTGGGCATCCTCTCCAAGGGGCACCTGGTGGAGACGGACCGCAGCGGCCTGGTGGCGGGCTACGTGGGCCAGACGGCCATCAAGACTAAGGAAGTCATCGACTCCGCGAAGGGCGGCGTGCTGTTCATCGATGAGGCGTACGCGCTGACCAACCGCGGCGGCGGGCAGGACTTCGGCCAGGAGGCTGTAGATACCCTGCTCAAGAATATGGAGGATATGCGCGACGACCTGATCGTCATCGTCGCGGGTTATACCGAGCTCATGGATCAGTTCGTGAACTCCAATCCCGGCCTCAAGTCCCGCTTCAACCGCTTTATGGAGTTCCCGGATTACACCGTGGACGAACTCACGGGCATCTTTAACATGCGCTGCGAAAAGAGCGGATACCGCCTGAAGGACGACGAAGCCCGCGAAGCCCTGCATGAGCGCCTGGTCAAGGCCAGTGAGGATCTGAGTGCCTTCGGCAATGCGCGCGGCGTGCGCAACCTCTTCGAGCGCGCCCTCTCCAAGCAGGCGGACCGCCTGGCGGGCTATGAGGAGATCACCGTGGAGGATCTGGAAACGCTGACGGCGGAAGACATCAGGGAGTGCGAATAAGCGCCTCTGTCTGTTTCCGGCCGCTGACAGTTCCCGTGAAGAGGAACGATATGAACCGGATCAGGAAACTTCTTTCCGGCATCCCGGCAGCGACGTCTTTCATCCAACCATCATTGTAAGGAGGTACCCCATGCGCAAAACAAAAATCGTATGCACCATCGGGCCGGCGTGCCGCGACATCGAGACGCTGAAACAGATGGTGAGGGCGGGCATGAACGTGGCCCGGCTCAACTTCTCCCACGGAGATCACGAGTATCACGCGCATACCATCGCACTGGTCAAGCAGGTGCGCGAGGAGATGGGCGTACCGCTGGCGATCATGCTGGATACCAAGGGACCGGAAGTGCGCCTGCGCGATTTCGAAGGCGGATCGGCCATGCTGGATGACGGCCAGGTCTTCATGCTGACCACCCGCGAGGTCATGGGCACCGCCGCAATCGCGCAGCAGACTTTCGCGAAACTGCCGGAATCCGTGAAACCGGGCAATACCATCCTGATCGACGACGGAAAGATCGTGCTGAAAGTCGAATCGACCACGGATACGGACGTGGTCTGCCGCGTCATCCATGGCGGCAAGGTGTCCAATCACAAGGGCGTGAACGTGCCTAACGTACACCTGGACATGCCGGTGCTGGGGGAGAAGGACAAGCAGGACCTGCTGTTCGGCATCGAGCAGGACGTGGACCTGGTGGCGGTTTCCTTCGTCCGCTGCAAACAGGACGTGGTGGAGATCCGCAAGTTCCTGAACTACAACGGCGCGCACTCCACCAAGATCATCTCCAAGATCGAGAATCACGAGGGCATCGACAATTTTGAAGAGATCCTCGAAGTTTCCGATGGCATCATGGTGGCCCGCGGAGACATGGGCGTGGAGATCGAATACTCCAGGCTGCCGGGCATCCAGAAGCGCATCATCCGCCAGTGCTACCGCGCGGGCAAGATGGTCATTACGGCCACGCAGATGCTCGACTCCATGATGCAGAATCCCTCGCCGACCCGCGCGGAGATCTCCGACGTGGCCAATGCCGTGTTCGACGGCACCTCGGCGGTCATGCTCTCGGGCGAGACCGCGGCGGGCTATTTCCCGGTCGAGTCCGTGGTTGCCATGGCCAGGATCGCCGGACAGGCCGAGGAGGACCTGGCGATCCTCAAGCCCGACCAGATGGAAGGCTTCAACCACATCACCGATATCACCAACGCGGTCTGCGAAGCGGCCTGCACCGCGGCGCGCGACCTGAACGCGAAGGCGATCATCACCGTGTCCAAGTCGGGCCAGACGGCACGCAATATTTCCAAGTTCCGTCCCTCGCAGCCCATCGTCTGCGCCACGCCGGAAATGAAGAGCTATCACCAGCTGTCCCTGTCCTGGGGCGTTTATCCGGTGGTTGCGCGCGTCCAGCAGAATTATGACACGCTCATGCTCCACGCGGTCGACTGCGCAAAGCAGATCGACATGGTGGAGAAAGGCGACGTGGCCGTCATCGTGGCCGGCGTCCCGCTCGGATTCACCGGAAATACGAACCTGATCAAGATCGAAGTCATCGACTGAAAGACGCAATAAAATCATCCCGTACAACCGCCGCGGCTGAACCGCCGCAGGATTGAACGGGATATTTTTATGGGCTTATTGACAGATTACTTTACCAGCAGTTCTATGAGCGCCGCCTGGTCGTAAACCGTGCATTCGCCGGTGACGCCGTACTGTGCCGCGATCTTCTGTACTGTTTCGGCGTCCAGGCCCGCGATGTCCGCAGGACTGCAGAAGACCAGCGCGGCTTGGGCGCTGCCGTCACTCTGCAGCGTAACGAAGACCAGGTCGGAGCGGTAGGCCAGTACGATGATTGCGCAGTTGCCGTCCGGTACGAGGTCGAACTGATCCGTTTGTGCGGTCTGTACGGACGCTTTTGCGTACGGCAGGTTCCACTGCGTGTTCACGATGACGGAGAATGTTTTCGCGACGTTCTCCGGCCCGGTCATGAGCAGCGCCAGATCATTATACTGCGACTGTGGGAAACGCAGAACAGCGGCCAATTTGGGATGATCGGCCTCGTAATCCGGTATGCGTCCGAGCCAGCTGTATTCGCTTTGGTCGCAGCTGTTCCAGAATTCCGTGGCGTTCTGCAGCAGCTTGTCGGCGATTTTGACCGCGTTTGCCAGCGAACGCGCGTTCATATCGACGCCTTCTCCCCAGGGCTCGAATTCGGTGTGGTTGCTTTCGGCATTGTCCACCGCATAACGTTGGGCTAGGCTGCCTTCTGGCGCATAAATCGTGATTCTGGTTTTATCAGTTCCGTAACGGCCAATACCATTTTTTTCAATGACGGTATCCGGATTTGGAATATAGATTTCACCAGCCATTTTGTTATCGGAAAGCAGGATCCCGGATCTGCAAATCAGCGTTACACTCGGCGGCAGATTAATGATCCTGCCTTCTCTGTAAATGGCGTTGCTCAGGATCGCTGTCACGGGGCATCCGCCCGCGGTTTCCGGGACGACGATCACGGCGTTCGAGGGGGAACATTCGTTCACCGCTGCTTCACCGTTGAAGATCCGGAATTCGAACTCGCCTTCCGTGATGTATTCCGCCTTAGGCATATCGTCAGGTTTTTCGCAAGCGATCACCTGATAGCCGATTTCCTGTGCCCATTGATAGGCGAAACTGCCTTCCGGCGTATAAATGACAGCGTGCTCGTTGATGCTGGATAGCCCGGTATCGCTGTTCAGGGAAGCGGGGAGATACACGCAGGCCAGTTTGACACAGTTATCAAAGACCGCCTGGCTCAGGGAGGTGATTCCTTCTTCGACGACGGCGCGGGCCAGCTTGCTGGAGCTTTGGAACAACCTTTCGCCGATGGATGTCAGCGAAGCGGGCAAAGTGACGTCAGTCAGCGAGCGGTTGCTGTTGAACGCCATAGCGTTGATCCTTTTTATGCCTTCGGGAAATTTGACAGATGCCAGGTCATCACAGCTGTAAAACGCTGAGCTGGCGATCGTTTCGAGCGTCGAAGGCAATACGATTTCTTTCAGCGAAGAATCGTTGAACGCATCCTGGGAGATGATCCTGATGCCTTCAGGCAGGATGATGCTCTCCAGAACGCTGTCGCCCTTGAATGCATTCGCCGCGATCTCGATGACGGGATGTCCCTCTGCCTCGGCGGGGACTTCAACGACCGGTGATATGCCGTCATAATCCTTCACGAATGCGTTCTTGCCGCTGATGCCGATGATCAGCACTGATTCGTCACCGACTTCGTAGCGGATCTCACCCCAGAATTGGGAGCGCATTTCGCTCCACATTTCGGAGTTGCTCATGTTGTCGCCGCTCAGCTGGCCCCATTTGCCGGAGCGCTTGGCATAGTTGTGGTGGAACCAGAATCGTTTGGCTTTGCCACCGTTTTTGAGGTCGAGCACGTAGCCTGCATAGTCGCGGTGTGAACTGCTGGCGGGCGGGATGTATTGATAGCCTGAGTCGGTCCAGTAAGCGCGGATTAGGACTGCGTACTCTGCCTCTTCCAGTGAAGCTGCCCGCATGTCCGCCGGAAAGCGGGCCATCAGCCAGGCCGCGAGATCCAGATCGTCTTTCCCGCCGGTGTACAGCGCGATCAGCTTATGGCCACGCAGCTCGTCAGGGAAAGTCTCGACTTTGTCGGCATCGAAGCTGTCCCAATCTGCCGGGATCAGGCCCTCGGGATAACCGGCTGCGGCGTTTGGCTGCAGGTTATAGTCCCAGCCCCCCGCTTCCAGTGCGTCGGCATTCTCGTCAGCAAGTTCGCAGACGATCCTGAGTTGCTGGTCAAAGGTTTCCGCTTCCCTGAGCGCGGTGTTGCCTTCTCCGATCGTCAGGGCCGAGGCGGATACCGCTATGATCAGCAGCAGGAAAACGATCAGGCAAGAGACAATCACTTGTTTTTTCATGCTGTTTTCTCCTTATTCGTCATACCAGGGGGGGAACCGTGGCCCGGGTTTAGCGATGGAAATGCGTCAGTGACGACGGTATCCGGAAAGCTCTTTGGAAGAATCAGCCCGGAAACGGTACGTCGGGCGTCTGAAGATGATACACATAGCGCGTGGCGTTGTCATAAGACGTGAAGGTGATAACTGTGTTTTCGGGGTGCTGCGCCTGTTCTGCGGTCAGACAGATCACCATGGCGTAAGGCGTTACCATTTTCCAGGACAGCATCCCCTTATAATTTTTGACTGTGTAATTATTCAGGATTCCCTGGGCGCGGGTGCCGATGGCCTCCATACCGTAATACGCGGCCGAATCACGGAGCAGGTATTTACTGTCCAACTCCTCCGGTCTGTTGTAGTTCACTTCAAGCGTCAGGAATATATACTGGTTGTTTTCATCAGAATAGAAAGCCTTTCCGAGGCCTGGGTTATAGTAATTATTTGCCTTGACCCATCCTGTCACCTTTGCCGTTACGTCGTCGCACAGTGTGATCTCGTCGCCGTCATGCAGTTCGGTAAAATCGTCAAACAGTGCGGCTTCTCTCGGGAAGACGAAAGGCGGATAGGAAACGGTGGCTTTTTTGTTTTCCAGATCGTAGTCCAGTGTCAGCGTGACGGCGCCGTTCGACACGACAGCGCGGCTGACGCCGCTCTCCAGGGTTTCCGCGGAGACGAGCTGATAGCCCTCCTCGCCCAACTTTTGACTGAGCTTTGTGTAGCAGGCATAGCTGACGTTGTCATAAAAGTAATCGTAACCGCCCTCTGCGTTCGCGGCCATTTTGCTGAAACAGGCGCCTGTAGCGCTGTCCAGGCTGATGGCATAAGTCGTTTGTGGCTTGGGCGTCTGCAGGACGGGCAGGATGCCCTCTGCGGCAGCACAGCATGTACACACCAGCAGGACAGCCAGGGTCATCAACAGCATGTGCAGTGTGGTTTTCATAATACTTCCTCCTTTATTTGATTTCAATGGATAAAATCACATGCTCGGCTACGGCGTTGGCTTCCTCGCCGGTGAACATGAGCGCCATCGCGGTCTTCCCGCTGCCGATCACGTAGAAGGCCATCGGGCCTACGGAGATGTTGCCTTTGATGACGGCCGCCGTTCGGCCTGCGATTTGCACCATCTCGGGCTCTGCTTCCACCTTGGTGGATTTCGGGAGCGCCGCGGTGGCGATGTAGGCAACCATGGTGTCCGAATAGTCGGCATCCAGGTTATAGGTGCGGGCCATGATGATGCAGTTGGTATCGTCGGGATTCACGAAGATGACGCCGGTTGTCTGCTCCATGACGCCGAAGTGCGCCGGATAATCCAAGGAGAACTGCGCGCTGTCCCAGCGCTTGAAGCCTGCTGCGCTGTCGTCCGCGCTGCTGCCCAGCAGTTCCACGGAACTGACCAGGTCCTGCTCCGCGGCGATGGCCTGCTGCCCGATCAGGACGAAGGACACCATGTGCCGGTTTCCGGTCAGCAGCACCATGACCAGGTCCCGCCCGCCGTCCAGCCAGGTGCCGTAAGCGCGGAAGCCGTGCATGCCGCCCGATTCGATGAGGTCGTATTTCCCATTCAGGGTAGTGTTCTTGCCGGCCGCTCGCTGGGCTTCTTCGCTGTACTGGGCGATCATGCTTTCGATTCCCGGCGCGTCCGCAGCGGCGTCACCTGAGAATTTGATCAGGTCTGTGATGATCGCAAATGTCAGTGCGGCGCTGCCTGTGCCCGGGATCTCCAGCACGATATCGCCGTTGTCGGCGAGCCCCTGGTTCCAGGACGCCGGGTAGCGGAAGCTGTATACCTGGTCGCGGTATTCTTTGGTCTCTTCCGCAAAGGCGCAGAAAACCGCCGATACCGTGAGGACCAGGATCAGCAAGACTGAGAGCATCTTTTTCATGGGTCGTCACCTGCTTTCTTTGGTTTGGACGGTTGGAATATGAAATTGGTCAAGCGACAAAACTTTTCATACTATTCTAACATGTTCAACAAAATAAATGCAATGGCTGCGGAAGGGAATGATTGTATTATCCGTGTATTTGTTATCAAAAAAGCCCGCTTTACGCGAGCTTTTTGAGCAGTTTGGGCAGTTCCTCGAAGGCGGGGAGGGGATCTGCGCTGACGGCGGCCTCCGGCATGAATTTGAACAGCGTCCAGGTGCCCGAGTAGAACTGCACCGGCAGGAAAGTATATACGCGGCTGGCTTCTGTCCATATGATGGCGGGAGTCTCCTTGTTTTTGACAAAACCGGCGAAGGCGTCCAGGATGTATTCGGACACTTCCGTGCCTTCAGGCGCGAGGAGCAGGTAGCCCCTGTCGCCCGTATCGACCGGCGTCATGCCCTCCCATTTGCTCAGCGAGACGCCGCCGTAAGGATGGCCGTAGATGGCCAGCAGCCCGGGCACGGCGCAGGAGGCCTCCGTCCTGAGCAGAGACCCGCTCAAAAACTGGTGCTGCTTCTCTGCCGGGAGGTAGCCGACAGTCATCTCGGCGATGAGCGCGTCCATGCTCTGCCAGCGTCCTTTGTATGGATGGAGCAGCAGCGGCTTGTTGGGCTTGAAGGATTCAGGCAGGAGGGGAAAGGTCGGGATCTCGTCCTGCAGCGATTTGCCGTCCTGTTTGACGGCGTCTTGCATGTGAAGGCCGTAGCGTACGCGCAGGTCGGCGCATGCCGCGGTATAGCGCTTGTTGCCGACGGACCGCGCGGCCATCCAGAGGATCACTCCGGCCAGGGCGACCAGGAGCCCCAGGCGATGTTTGCCTGTGAGCAGCAGGACAGCACCGGCGAGTTCGGCTGCCAGGCCGACAGCGACCACGATGCTCCAGTTGCGGCGGGTGCGTTCAAGCTTGATATACTCTTCGTGCATGATATGTGATCCTTTCGTGGATGATAGATATGATTGGTTTTGATTATTCTATCATAGAATCGGCGGTTTGAAAAGGCATAAACTGAAACGGAGCTATAGCTTCGGCGCGTCATGGCATGTTTTTCTCGCCGCCTCAAGTTTATCTGGAAAATTGACGGTCATCCCGTCCACACCCATCTCCAGCATTCTGGCCATCAGGCTTTCGTCCTTCACGCCCCAGGGCCGGATGGAAAAGCCCGCTTCGCGGAAGCGCTGATGCCAGCCGTCCGTCCAAGTGGACGCGTTCGGGCAGTACTGCCAGATGCCTGCGCTTTTCATGGCGGCGACCAGTTCTTCCGATTCGTTTCTGGACAGCCAGCCGGTTCTGATTTCCGGCATCTTCCTGCGAAACGCCAGCAGGGAATCCCACTGGAACGACGTGACGACGACTTCTTCAGGAATACAATACTTGCGGATCAGCGGGGCGATTGCGTCCTCGATGTTCCTCTGCTTGATCTCCAGCGCGAGCTGCAGCCCTTTACAGGCAAAGTGGTGCAGGAACTCTTCGAGCGACGGGACGCGCTCGCCCCGGAACTGTTCTCCTTTGTACGACCCGACGTCGTATGCCGTCAGCTCATCATAGGTCAGGTCACAGATTCGGGCTGCAGTGCCCGTGATCCGTTTCATATCGCTGTCGTGGAACAGCACCGGCACGCCGTCCCGGGTGCACTGAATGTCGGTCTCGATCCCGTTGGCGCCCATCTGCCATCCCAGATAGAACGCGGCGAAGGTATTCTCAGGCGCGTACGCGCTCGCGCCGCGGTGCGCGTAGTTTACGAATTCCGTCATAACAACTATCCTTCACTGAAACGGTCACAGGGACGATCAAGAAAAAAACGCAACGGCACGTTGCGATGCCGCTGCGTTGAGGTCATAATCAGAACGCGAGCTTGCCCTCGATGTAAGATTTGAGCTCTTCGACCGGGATGCGGATCTGCTCCATGCTGTCGCGGTCGCGGACGGTGACAGTGTTGTTCTCCTCAGTCTCGAAGTCCACAGTGATGCAGAACGGCGTGCCGATCTCGTCCTCGCGGCGGTAGCGCTTGCCGATGGAGCCGGAATCGTCGTAGTCTACCATGAAGTACTTGCTGAGCTCCTCGTGAATCTCCTGCGCGCGGGCGCCGAGCTTGTTCTTCTGCAGGGGCAGCACGGCGGCCTTGAAAGGCGCGAGCGCGGGATGCAGATGCAGTACCACGCGGCTGTCGTTCTCGCCCAGGTCCTGCTCCTCATAGGCGTTGCAGAGGAAGGCCAGGGCCATGCGGTCAGCGCCGAGGGAGGGCTCGATAACGTAGGGCAGGAAGCGTTCGCCCGTGGTGGGATCGATGTATTCCATGTTCTGGCCGCTGACTTCCTGATGGCGGCCGAGGTCATAATCCGTGCGGTCGGCGACACCCCAGAGCTCGCCCCAGCCGAAGGGGAACAGGAACTCGAAGTCCGTAGTCGCTTTGGAATAGAAGGCCAGCTCTTCCTTGCTGTGGTCGCGCAGGCGCAGGGAATCGTTCCGTATACCGAGGGCCAGCAGCCAGTCACGGCAGAAGCCGCGCCAGTACTGGAACCATTCGAGGTCCTCACCGGGCTTGCAGAAGAACTCCAGCTCCATCTGCTCGAACTCGCGGATGCGGAAGATGAAGTTGCCGGGAGTGATCTCGTTGCGGAAAGACTTGCCGATCTGGCCGACGCCCATGGGCAGCTTGCGGCGGGTGGAGCGCACAATGCTCTTGAAGTTGACGAAAATGCCCTGCGCAGTCTCGGGGCGCAGATAGATCTCGCTGGCGGTGTCCTCGGTGACGCCCGCGTGGGTCTTGAACATCAGATTGAACTTGCGGATGCCGGTGAAGTCCTTCTTGCCGCAGGTGGGGCAGACGATGTCGTGCTCCGCGATGAAGGTCTCGTACTGCTCGTTGGTCCAGCCGTCGGCCTGGATCTCTTCGCCCTTGGCATGGGCCCAGTCCTCGATCAGCTTGTCCGCGCGGAAACGCGCCTTGCAGGCCTTGCAGTCCATCAGCGGATCGTTGAAGGTGCCCACGTGGCCGCTGGCTACCCAGACCTGGCTGTTCATCAGGATCGCGCTGTCGAGCCCGACGTTGTACTTGCTCTCCTGCACGAACTTCTGCCACCAGGCCCGCTTGACGTTGTTCTTGAACTCGACGCCCAGGGGGCCGTAGTCCCAGGAGTTGGCGAGACCGCCGTAGATCTCGCTCCCCGCAAAAATAAAGCCGCGGTTTTTGCACAGCGCGACCAGTTTATCCATTGTCAGTTCCTTGCCCATTGCTGAAGACTCCCTTCCATAAAATAGGTACGGCGTTTATGATAGGCAGAAATGAGGGATTTGTCAAGCGGAAAACGCAATAAGGCGGCAGTCATCCGCTCCTGTGAAACGTGATGATACGGTTTTGATACTGCTTTTATGAAATGATTCCGACAAAAAAGTCCGCTGGTGGCTACTTTTAGATTACCACTTCATTACTTGTGCCCTTTATGAGTATGCACGATCCTTTTCTCAAACCGGAAAATGCCGTCCGGGAACTGCTCATCCGTCTCATGAGCGGCGTCGGGATCATTGGGATCAGGATGATGGCTGTTGAAAAACTCCACGATATGAAAGCCGCACCGGTTGACGTAAAAATGGATATTCCGCTTCTCGAAATATGGTGTGACAGTTTCCCAGACTGTTACTTCCGGATGCATCCGCTCCACTGTGCACCACGCGGCATAGCCAATCCCTTTGCTGTGAACGCGGGGAGATACAAACAGCAAGTCAAGGTCACCGCGGTTCCCGTCCACCTTGATGACCACGCCGCCGACGGGCTGGCCGTCCTTCATGATCCGGTATGCCTCGCCGCGGTCTATTGAGCCTTCGATGGTTTCACGGGAGATGATTTCGCCTTCTTCTTCAAAATGGTCATCCCGGAGCCCGAATTCCTCCAAAGCACCGTAGTTGAATGCTTCCTGATTGTCTAAAACGAATTGGCTCCTGTCTTCCGGAGCCAGCGGAACAAGTGTTACTTCTGTCATAGCCGCCTCTTGTAATCCCAATACAATCAGTCCTGCAAAAGCCGAAATTCCAAACAATTTGCTTGGCGAAATACCATTCTTCAGGACTTTTCCCGGACAGGAATACGTCAATTCCCGTGGCAGCGGTGATCTGTGCATTGATCGTGTCTGCAGTCGCCGTCGTGATGATGCCCATGATGATCGCAGTGTGCATCCGGGTCATATTCCAGTGTCCCTGCAGCCAGGGCTTTCGCAGCCTCGTCCGCCGATCCCTGAACACCGGCGTACAGTCTGATCCCGGCGTCTGCCAGGGCCATCTGAGCTCCCATGCCGATACCACCGCAGATCAGGGCGTCGACTTTTGCTGCCTGAAGGAAACCGGCCAGCGCGCCGTGTCCGCTTCCGTTGGTATCAACGACCTGTTCTCCTGTGATCCTGCCGTCTTCAGTGTCATACAGTTTGAATTGCTCGGAATGCCCGAAATGCTGAAAAATCTCTCCGTTTTCGTAAGTGACCGCGATTCTCATTGTGTTATTTCCTTTCTCCATGATGATTTGATGAAGCTCAACCGGTTGAAATTCACAGGACCCTCCTGTGATCAACAGCCGTTTTCCGTGAACGAGGGCATCCGCGACCTTCCTCCTCGCACTGTCATAGATCGCCGTGACTGTGGTCCGGGCAATATTCATTCTGGAAGCACAGGCTTCCTGCGTGAGCCCTTCGTCATCCAGAAGCCGTAAGGCTTCAAACTCATCTATGGTCATGAGCACACTTTCTGCGTCTGTTATGTCGTCAGGGGAGAAGCTGCGGTAAACCGGCAGCCGCTCAATTCTGCGGCATCGGATCGGTCTTGGCATAAATGCTCCTTTCTGACATATGTCAAATATTATTATACGTATGTTTATGCCATATGTCAATAACTTATATACTTCTCGTTTCCCAGATTCACTTCGACGCGATCAGATTGCTTCAAAATGAATTTTCATCAGGAAAAACTTGCAAAAAACAGAAAAAATTTATAAAAAAGAAGGAGAAAATGAATTTTTAGAGAATATGGATTGCATTATTCCGTTTTAGGAGGCTGTTCCATGCCGTTGACCCTGTCCAAAACCTGCCTGGGCATCGCGCCCTCTGCGACCCTGAAGATGAACGCGCTCGTCGGCGAAATGCGCGACCGCGGCGAGGATGTCATTTCACTGAGCGTCGGCGAGCCCGACTTTATCACTCCTGCGCATATCCGCGAGGCGGGCAAGAAAGCTATCGACGAAGGCAAGACGCGCTATACAGCGGCGGCCGGTATGCCCAGCCTGCGCTCCGCCATCGCCAAATACCTGTTGGAGGAAAAGGGACTGCGCTATACCCGTGAGGAAATCATTGTCGGCAACGGCGCGAAGCAGGTCATCCTGGGGGCGCTGCAGGCGGTTTGCAATCCCGGCGACGAGGTCCTCCTGCCCGCGCCCTGCTGGGTCAGCTATCCGGAGATGATCCAGATGGCGGGCGGCGTCCCGATCTGGATCCATACGACCCGCGAGCAGGGCTTTATTCCCGATATTTCGCAGATCGAAAAGGCGATCACCCCGCGCACGAAGGCGCTGCTGCTCAACTCGCCCAGCAATCCCACCGGCGCGGTCTGGAGCCGGGAGCAGCTCACCGCCCTCGCGAAACTCGCGGTCAAGCACCAGTTTTACATTATCAGCGACGAGATTTACGAGAAGCTGGTCTACGACGGCGCGGAGCACGTCTCCATCGCGTCCCTGAATAGCCAGGTCTTCAAACAGACGATCATGGTCAGCGGCTTCAGCAAGGCGTACGCCATGACCGGCTGGCGCCTGGGCTACGCAGCGGGACCGCGCCCGGTCATCTCCGCTATGTCAGCTTACCAGAGCCACGCGACCGGCAACGCGAACTCCATCGCCCAGTACGCGGGCCTCGCGGCCCTCAAAGGCGACCAGAAGTGCGTCGAGGACATGGCCGCGGCTTTCAGCCGCCGCCGCATGCTGATGCTCAGCTGCCTGAAGCACGTGCCGCACGTGAGTTCCTTCATCCCCAAGGGCGCGTTCTACGTCCTGCTGGACGTGCGCGAGACCTTCGGCATGTCGCTGGATCAGAAGGTGATCCACGACGGCAACGATTTTGCAGAAATGCTGCTCAAGAACGCCCGCGTCTCGGTCGTTCCCGGCGACGCTTTCGGCGCGCCCGGTTACGTCCGCCTCTCATATGCAGTGTCGGACGAACGGATCCTGGAGGCCGTGCGCCGCATCGGCAACTTTACGGACAAGCTGCAGAAGACGAGGATACAGAAATTCGCCTGAACTGTATAATTGTATACAATGTTTTTATCCTGATTTTTTCCATGGCATCCATTGCAAGACCATGGGGCATATGGTATCATTTTACAGAACAATTTGTTTCGCGAAAGCGGGACGGAACGGAGGAGAACATGACACAGCTTTCCAAAAAGTTATTTGCGCTTCTGATGGCGGCGGTGATGCTGCTGGCAGTCCTGCCCGCGGCGACGGCTGAAGACGAGGCCGTATACCGCACGCTTTATTCCGG
Source organism: Clostridia bacterium (assembly GCA_017430225.1). Classification (GTDB taxonomy): domain Bacteria; phylum Bacillota; class Clostridia; order Christensenellales; family Aristaeellaceae; genus UBA4246. Next base: position 31,838 of record JAFRNK010000029.1, read on the forward strand.
CGAGATCGGGACGCTCAACTACCTGACCACCGGTACCACCAACGAATTCACGGTTTCCGCCAATATCATCGACACCCTGGTGGAACGCGACCAGTACGGCCAGATCAAGCCCGCCCTGGCGGAGAGCTGGACGCTGTCTGACGACGACCTGACCTGGACCTTCACCCTGCGTGACGGCATTACCTGGGTCACCGCCGCCGGTGAATACTATGCCGACGTCACCGCGCAGGACTTCGTCACTGCCGCCCAGTACGTGCTGGACGCCAAGAACGACGCCTCCAACGCCTGGATCCTGAGTGATTACCTGGCCGGCGCGGACGCCTACTATAACAGCACCAGTGCGGACTATGCGGGCGAGCCCGTAGACTTCGCCACCGTCGGTGTCAAAGCGCTGGACGACAAGACCGTCGCCTATACCACCGTCGAGCCGCTGCCCTTCTTCCTGAGCATGCTGGACTACTCCTGCTACATGCCGGTCAGCGCGAAGTTCCTCGAGGAAAAGGGCGATCAGTTCGGCCTGGCCACCGGTAACGACACGGTGCTCTATTGCGGTGCTTACATCCTGTCCGAGTTCAAGCCGCAGGAAGTCCGCGTATACACCAAGAATCCTTCCTACTGGGATGCGGAACACGTCTACATCACTTCCATCCAGCAGACCTACAACAAAGAATCCAGTACCCTGTCTCCCGAGCTGTACCTGCGCGGCGAGATCGACGCTGCCGACATCACGCCCACCATCGCGGCGGAATGGCTGGCTGATCCCGCAAAGGCCGACCTCATCCACCCGGTGCGCCAGATTGGCCAGTATTCCTACTTCTTCAGCTTCAACTTCGATCCGAACTTCGATGCCGTGTACGAGCCCGAAAACTGGAAGCTGGCGGTCAACAACGAAAACTTCCGTCAGTCCATCTTCTACGGCCTCGACCGCCTGAAGGCCAAGACCGTCATCGAGCCGGACAACCCCGAAGACCTGATCTGGAACACCCTGACCCCGCCCGCCATCGTCGGCTACGAGGATAAGGTGACCGCGCTGACCGCCGAGCTGGTGCTGAACGCGGACGAAGCAAAGGCGATCGCCTATCGCGACGCTGCCGTCGAGGAGCTGAAGGCCGCCGGTGCGACCTTCCCTGTGAAGGTGCTGGTATGCTACAACCCGTCCTCCTCTACCTGGGCTGAAGAGTGCCAGGTGGTCGAGCAGCAGCTCGAGGCTCTGCTCGGCACGGATTACATCGACGTGTGCGTCGAGGCCGGTCCGTCCACCGGCTTCCTGAAGGAAATCCGTCGCAGCGGCAAGTACGCCCTGATGAAGTGCAACTGGGGCCTGGACTACGACGATCCCGAGAACATGACCTCTCCCTTCAAGAACGGCAACAACTACAACTTCTTCGTGAAGGCGACCCAGCCCGACCTCTATGACGCGGACGGAACGCTGACCTACTTCAACCTGCTGGCCAAGGCCGGCGCCATCTCCACCACACAGGCGGAAGAGCGCTACCAGGCCTATGCCGAGGCGGAAGCCTACCTGATCAACCACGCCGTCGCGCTGCCCTTCGGCTCCGATACCGCCGGCTACACCGCTTCCCGCCTGAATCCCTTCGAGGCGCAGTTCGCGGCCACTGGCCTGGCGACCTGCCGCTACAAGGGCCAGCACCTGCTGGACAAGCCCATGTCTACTGACGAGTACTACGACGCCTTTGACAAGTGGAACGAGGAAGTTGCGGCGCTCGGCAAGTAATTGACCCATGATTTCACTGTCACAGGCTGACGCTTGTCCGGTGAAGCAGCTATAGCCTGAAATGCTCGCGGAGGCGGCTTCATAAACCGCCTCCGCGTTGACCTGTTTATTGCAATCTTTTGTGCAGCGATCTATACCGAGGTTTTGTGCATGCTCAAATATGTCCTAAAACGCCTGGCAGCCTCTGTGGTGACACTGGCGATCGTCATTACGCTGGTGTTCATCCTCCTCAGGCAGATGCCCATCGAAGGCTACTTTGACAATTTCGAGAAGCTGAATGAAGCGCAGATCAACGCCAAGCTCGCCAACCTGGGCCTGACGCAGCCGATCTTCGTCCAGCTCCGGAATTTCTTTGGCAAGCTCCTTCATGGGGATCTGGGCCTCTCCTCACGCTACAGCGTGGGTACGCCCATCAGCCAGATCATCGCGCAGAAGGCGCCCCTCTCCATGTGGATGGGGCTTATGAGCATGGCTATTTCCCTGCTGACCGGCATCCCGCTGGGCTCTGCCATGGCGCGCTCCAAGTCCGGATTCTGGGATAAGTTTGGCACGGTCTTCATCGTGTTCATCAACGCGGTTCCCGCGGCGGTCTACTATATTTTCATCCAGATGTACGGCACCAGCCTGATGGGCATTTCCATGCTGTTCGACCGCGCCAATCCGGTCACCTGGATCCTGCCCGTCCTCAGTATGTCGCTCGGCTCTACGGCGTCCTACGCGATGTGGATCAGGCGCTACATGCTGGACGAAATGAACAAGGACTACGTCCGGCTGGCGCGGGCGAAGGGCGTCCAGAGCCAGAAGATCATGATGCGGCACGTGTTCCGCAACGCGTTCGTACCGATGATCCAGTATATCCCGTCCTCGATCATGTATACTATCTGTGGCTCGATCTACATTGAGTCGCTGTATTCCGTGCCCGGCATGGGCGGCCTGCTGGTGGACGTGATCGGCCGCCAGGACAATCCCATGGTCCAGGCGCTGGTCATGATCTATTCCGCTATCGGCATCATCGGCCTTCTGCTGGGCGACCTGCTGATGGGTGTGATCGACCCGAGGATCAGCTTTGTGAAGAAGGAGGGAGCGCGCTGATGAAGAGCCTGTTCAACGCCAAAGCGCGTACCCTCGAGCAGCATATCAACGACACGGCACGGGACAATAAGCCCCCGGAGGTGGGGGACGAACTGTTCGTGCTCGCCGATTACGATGAGAGCCGGGCGGAACAGACGGGTTATTCCAACTACTCCTACTGGCGCTCCACGCTGCAGGCCTTCCTGCACAACAGGACCGCGGTCGCCATGCTGATCGTGCTCGTCGTGCTGCTGGCCTTCACGTTCATCCAGCCGCTGCTGCCCGGGCAGTACGGGGCGAATACCATCAACAACGACCCGGTGACCGGCATCCAGCTGCAGAACCAGTCGCCCTCCCTGACGACGGTCTATACCAGGGTGCCCGAGGGGATTTTGCTGACCGGCCGGAGGCTGGACGGGGACTGGTATACCGTGTCCAACGTGCTGTCCTCCATCAAGGCGCGTCAGGCCTTTACCGTCGTGGAATACGGCGCTGAGTGGTGCAGGATCGATTACAAAGGCCAGACGGGCTACATCAAGAACAATTTCCAGACCAAGCTCAAGCTGCCCGACGATCCGACGGCCGTGCCGTACGAAAGCAAGTCGTCCTTCAACGTGCAGATGTACCAGGAGCCGATGGATCTGACCAACAAGGGCGCGATGCTCTACGCCGCGGCGGAGGACATCGCCGAGGTCGGGGACGGCCAGGTCAAAACGGTGCGCGAGGCAGACTTAAGGACGCTGCCCTCCGACCAACCCTTCTTTTTCGGCACCAACAACATCGGCCAGGACCTGTGGGCCCGCGTATGGAGCGGCACCCGCACGAGCCTGTGGATTGGCTTTGTGGTCGGCTTTTTCGAAGCGCTGATCGGTATCATGGTCGGCATTTTGTGGGGCTATGTGCGCGCGCTCGACCGCATTATCACGGAGATCTACAATGTGCTGGACAATATCCCCAACACGATCATCCTGATCCTGATCTCGTACATCATGCGCCCCGGCATCACCACGCTGATCTTCGCCATGTCGCTCACGCGCTGGCTGGGCATGGCGCGGTTCATCCGCAACCAGATCGTCATCATCCGCGACCGGGATTACAACCTGGCCTCCCGCTGCCTGGGCACGGGCACCTGGCGCATCATGATCAGGAACCTGCTGCCCTACCTGGTCAGCGTTATCATGCTGCGCATGGCGCTGGCGATTCCCGGCGCGATCGGCAGTGAAGTTTTCATCACCTATATCGGCCTCGGCCTGTCCGTGGATACACCGTCGCTGGGCAACCTGATCAACGAAGGCCGCAAGCTCATCACCAGCGCGTCGCTGCGCTACCAGCTGATCTTCCCGGCGATCGTGCTGTCCATCATCACGATCTCGTTCTATATCATCGGCAACGCCTTCGCGGACGCCGCTGACCCCAAGAACCATCTGTAAGAGGCGCACATGTCGGAAAAGACGGAAAACCCCATTCTGCGGGTCGAACATCTGGATATCAAATTCAACCTGCGCGGTAAGGTGCTGCACGCCATCCGCGACGTTTCGCTGGACCTGTACGAGGGCGAGACGCTGGCCATCGTGGGCGAGAGCGGCTCGGGCAAGAGCGTGTTGACCAAGGCGTTCATGGGTCTCAACGACATCAACGGCTGGATCGATCATGGCAGCATCCTGTACCAGGGCAAGGACCTGGCGCAGTACAAGACCGAGAAGGAGTGGCTGACGATCCGCGGCCGCGAGATCGCCATGGTGCTGCAGGACCCGATGACCAGCCTGAACCCGCTCAAGACCATCGGCGCTCAGATCGAGGAAGCGCTGCGCCTGCACCAGGGCCTGCGCGGCGAAGCGGCGAAGGCGAAGACGATTGAACTTTTGAACGATGTCGGCATCACCGAGCCGGAACGCCGCCGCAAGCAGTATCCGCACGAGTTTTCGGGCGGAATGCGGCAGCGCGTGATCATCGCCATCGCGCTGGCCTGCAATCCGCGCATCCTGATCTGCGACGAGCCCACGACCGCGCTGGACGTGACCATCCAGGCGCAGATCATTCGCCTGATTTACGACCTGGTGCACAAGCTGCACCTGACGGCGATCTATATCACGCACGATTTGGGCGTGGTCGCCAACGTGGCGGACCGCGTGGCGGTCATGTACGCCGGGGACATCGTGGAGATCGGCACCAGCCGAGAGGTCTTCTACGAGCCGGCGCATCCCTATACCTGGGCTTTGCTCTCCTCCCTGCCGCAGCTGGGCAAGAAGGGGGAAGACCTGTACACCATCCGTGGCACGCCGCCGAACCTGTATAACGAGATCATCGGCGACGCGTTTGCGCCGCGCAATCCGCAGGCCCTGCAGGCGGACTTTGTCGAGCGGCCGCCGTTCTTTGAGATCACCCCCACGCACAAAGCGCGGACGTGGCTCCTGGACAGCCGTGCCCCGCATATTGATCCGCCGAAAGTGCTGTCCCGGATCAGGAAACTGGGGAACTCCTGATTTAAATCAGCATTATCCAGGCCAATGAAAGAAAAGCAGGTGCATCAATGTCAGAACAGCAAGAACCTTTCCTGAGCGTGCGGGACATGCACGTCACCTTTGGGGAACGGCGCCATCGCTTTGAGGCGGTGTGCGGCGTTTCTTTCGATATCCGGAAAGGGGAGACTTTCGGCCTGGTTGGCGAGTCCGGATCGGGGAAAACGACCATCGGCCGCGCCATCCTGCGCATTTACCCGCTGAGCGGCGGTGAGGTTTATTTTGACGGCCAGCGTATCAGCGGCAAGATCGACAAGGAACTCGATCGCCGTGTGACCCAGCGCATGCAGATGATCTTCCAGGACCCGATGGCGTCGCTCAATGAGCGCGCGAAGGTGGATTATATCGTGTCCGAAGGCCTGTACAACGTGGCCAGGGGCATTTCAAAAGAGGAACGCGAGCGCCGGGTCGCGAACGCGCTCAGCGAGGTCGGCTTACTGCCCGAGTTCGCCAGCCGTTTCCCGCATGAGTTTTCCGGCGGCCAGCGCCAGCGCATCGGCATTGCCCGCGCGCTGATCATGCAGCCGGAGTTTATCGTCGCGGACGAGCCCATCTCCGCGCTGGACGTGTCTATCCGCGCGCAGGTGCTCAACCTGATGGCGGAACTGCAGAAGAAGCGCGGCCTGACCTACCTGTTCATCTCGCACGACCTGTCGGTCATGCGCTTCATCTGCGACCGCATTGCGGTGATCCACCTGGGCCGCCTGGTGGAGCTGAGCGAGACGGAAGAACTCTTCCGCCATCCGCTGCATCCCTACACGCAGGCGCTCCTGTCCGCCGTGCCGCAGCCGTCTCCGGACTGCGCGCGCAGGGGAGAACTGGTCGCCTATGACCCGTCCATACACGATTACAGCGTGGATCAGCCGGTCTGGACTGAACTCGTACCGGGGCACTTTGTGCTGGGCAATCAGAAGGAACTGGAGAAATACCGGAAAGAACTGAAATAAAGCGAGGAGTGATGAGTGAGGAGTTGCCCGCCTGCCGTAAGCAGGCTGCAAAGATCATACAATCTCTGAATGTATGCATATAGAGATTGTACCTGAACTCATCACTCATCACTTATTGATTCATATTTGGAGCAAAGAAATGAGTGACAAAAACAAATCTCGTGCCTGGCTTGAGGTGGACCTGGGCGCGCTGATGGCGAATTACCGGGAAGCCCACAGCCTGCTGAAGCCGGGCGTTGAAATGATCTGCGTGCTGAAGGCGGATGCTTACGGTTACGGTGCGAAGCGGGTCGGGCAGGCGCTGTACGAGGGCGGCGTGCGCTTTTTTGCTGTGGCGACCGTTCCGGAAGCCCTGGAACTGATCGACGCTCTGCCGAAGGATATCCGTGTGCTGTGCATGGGTGAGCCCGCGCCGGAAGAGTTTGAGACCTGCATTCGCGCGGGCATCCGCGTGACGGTCGGGCGTGCGGAGATCCTGCCCGCACTGAGCCGCGCCGCGCAGCTCATGAATCGCCCGGCAATCGTACATATCAAGCTGGATACCGGGCTTCATCGCCTCGGCTTTACCGACGTGGCCGACTTGCTGCCCGCCATGAAGCAGGAAGGCATTATCTACGAAGGCGTATACAGTCACCTGGCACTCAGGAACCGGGAGCAGTCGTGCGCACAGCACGAGCTTTTTGCCGAAATGGTGAAAACGCTGGAAGCCGCGGGATGGCATTTCCCCATGGTCCACCTGCTGGATTCCATCGGCCTGGTCCGGTACCCGGACTGGCAGTACGACGCGGTGCGCGTCGGCGCGTTCCTGTACGGCAACGTCCCGCCTGCCTATGAGCATTTCGAGCGCAGGCAGGCGGTCGGCCGCTTCTGTGCGCGGGTCAAGCGTGTGGCGACTGTCCCGGCAGGGGAGGGCATTGGCTACGACGAAACGCCGCTGACGCGTGAAACGCGGGTCGCGACGCTCTCTGTCGGCTATGTCGACGGCTATGCCCGGTCGCTGTCCGGCGCTGGTGAAGTCGAGATCCACGGCTGCCGCGCAAAGGTGCTGGGGCTCATCTGTATGGACCAGATGATGGTCGATGTCACCGATATCCCGGACGTTCGCGCGGGAGACACCGCGGTGCTGCTCGGCGGCGGCATCACGCTCAACGAGCTGGCTGAATGGGGGCACCTGAACCGCAACGGCGTCACCGCCTGCATCGGGCCGAGGGTGCCGCGAGTCTATAAGAGTTAGGAGTTATGAAGTGGGAGTGAGGAGTTGGAGTTTGTCCGATACTCCAATAATATAAAAGCGCGCTGTTCGCCGGGTGATCGGCGGTCAGCGCGTGATTTATTATTCGGATCTCACAGGTGGACGATATCTTCGTCAGTGTACTGCTTGGATAAAAAAACGGTGCTTTTGTCCGGGAAGATTTCCTCGCACAGCCGGAGTTCGAGCTCCTGGCGATGGCGGAAATGGTCGATCAGTGCCGCTTCGCCTTTGAGTCCGTGGGCTTTCGCGAAAGGGCTCTCGTCGAAGTACTGCTGCATCATGGGGAACCATAGTTCGTTTCCGGCTTCGTCAGACCGTTCCTTCCGGATGACGGCCAGATTGCCTTCAATGCTTTCTGACCGGAGATATACGATCCGGTAATCCCTGCCTTCGAGCGCCTCCTTCACGAGCCGGAAATGGCGGAGGATCCCGTCGTCCGGCATGTTGCGAAACAGGATCATGTCTTCGACCGTATTCTGGAACAGGGAGCATTCAAAGATCGTCTTATCCCCGTTCCAGTTCCGGTACCGGCTGAGTGCCACGTCTTTGAACCGGTCGTAAGGGATGCGTCCGTTATAGATCTCGTACTGCTCGAGGTCCTGATAGAACGCCCTGTCGTCCGTCATGACTTTCGTGTAGCAGACGATCAGATGATTGCCTTCCGGGTACGTCTTTTCCTCGATCGCGGTCCTCAGGCCGGGGTACTTCGCGATGATATTCCGGTAGTGCGCTTCATCGACGTAAGCGCACCAGGCGAGCTCGACCGGGGAGTAATCTCCTTCTCGGACAGCCGTATAACCGGCTTTGGCCTCGGACAGTTTCTGCACTAGAGTGCTCTTGCCGCTGCCCTGCAGTCCTTCAATAAAGTAATTCATCTATGCCTCCGGATCGCGGGCATCATAGCTTGATGACAGGCGGCAGGGCTTTTCCTGAAGATTATGCTCCTTATGATAGAAGGCACGCTGCAGCATGCCGAACTCCGCTTCGTTTTCGCAGGCGACGCGGCACTGCTTTTCCTTCTCTGCGGAGCGCGAAAGCATCTCCGCGATCTTTTCGCATGGATAGTCGATGCACTCTTTGCAGGCGCTCACCTTGTGCTCCCGCAGGCAGGGAATCAGCATGAAAGAACAGGTCCCCCTGCTCCCGCATCCGCTGCAGCGGATCTCGCTGTTCGACACGATATGATCCCGCCAGCCGGCCTTCATCCAGAACTCAGCGGTCTCACGCAGTTCGTCCTCAGTTCTGGCCAGAAAGCGCGGGCACACTGCGCAGTCGTCCCCGCAGACGGAATAGACCGATTCGGCTTGCGCCAATTCTTTCAGGCGCTCTCTGTACCACTCCATGATGGTCTCCTTTGCCTTTACAGCGTCTCTCCCTGGGAGATCTCGTCCAGCGTCATCCCGAAGCCGGGCACGCACTCGCGCATGAAGTCACGCACCTCCGGCAGTTCGATGCGGTCGATGGAGGAGCGGAGGGTATAGGCGGCGTTCTCGAACTCGGTGTTGCCGGCTTTCTTTTCCTCGATACACTTGATGTAGGCGCTGATCTTGTCCGCGGCCTTGACCAGCTTCCATTCGGGCGAGTTTTCGTCATGCGCGATCAGCGGGGTATAGGCTTTCTGCAGGTCGTCGGGCAGCATGGAGAGCAAGCGACGGTTGGCGATTTCCTCCAGGCGGCGGTATTCCTGCTTGAGCTGGGGATTGTTGTGCTTGACCGGGGTGGGCATGTCGCCGGTGATGACCTCGCTCGCGTCGTGATAAAGCGCCAGCGCCATCACCTGGCCAGGGTCGTACTGCCCGCCGTGGCGCTCATTGGCCAGGATGGCCAGGGCATGCGCGATCATCGCCGTCTGCGCAGCGTGCTCGGTGTCGTTTTCCGGCATCGTGTTGCGCATCAGGCCCCAGCGGTTGATATATTTCATACGGTTGATATAGGCGAAAAAATGGTACAGCATAACAGTGTCCCTCGAATCAGTCATTCGCCCCTGTTCGGCGGCGGATTATTATTGTATATGATATGGTCTGATTTTTCAAGACTGATTGTCCGGAAACGCGGCAGCTTGTTTATTCGCTGACCTTCATCATGCGATATCCTATGCCTACATGGGTCTGGATATAAACTTGGGTGTCGGAAGAGGATTCCAGCTTCTTGCGCAGGGTCGCCATGAATACGCGCAGGGAAGCCACGTTGGTTTCCCACGCCGTACCCCAGACCTGCTGGGTGATATATTTGTGTGTGAGTACCTTCCCGCAGTTGCGGGCCAGCACGCACAGAAGCTTGTATTCAATGGGCGTCAGGTGCAGTTCTTCCTCGCGCATATACGCGCACCCGGCAGCATAGTCGATTCTGAGCGGGCCGTTGACAAAGACCGCTGTTTCCGGGCTCTCGTTCTGTGCCTGGTTCAGGCGCCGAAGCGTGACCCTGAGCCGTGCCAGCAGTTCGTCCACCGAAAAGGGCTTGGTCAGGTAATCGTCCGCTCCAGCGTCCAGTGCTTCGATTTTGTCGCTGTCGTCGCTGCGCGCGCTGATGACGATGATGGGCATGTTCGACCAGGAGCGGATCTTGCGGATCACCTCCACGCCGTCCAGATCGGGCAGGCCCAGATCTAGGAGCATGATATCCGGGTTATGGGAGGACGCTTCCATGATCGCGCTGCCCGCGTTGGCCGCGACCAGTGCGCGGTAATCGTGGCTTTCCAGCGCCACGGAGATCAGGTTGCGGATGGGCGGGTCGTCCTCCACGATCAGGATCAGCGGCTTATTCATCAATATTCACCTCGTCTTTGGGGAAAGTCAGCTCGAAGACCGTTCCTTGGGGCAGATTGTCCCTGGCCGCAATGGCGCCGTGATGCGCTTTCATGATGGACTGGCACAGTGCCAGCCCCAGGCCGAGGCCCCGTCGGCTGTCGCCGGTCGGATTGCCGCCGGTGTAGAAAAGCTCAAAGATGTGCTCCTTCTGGTCGTCCGGGATGCCCGGGCCTTCGTCCGCGACGCGGACCTGCACGTTTTCCTTCGTGCTCTCGGTGTCGATGTGGATGCACGAGCCGGCAGGCGCGTATTTGATGGCGTTATCCAGCAGGTTGATCATGACCTGCACGATCAGCCGGGCATCAGCTTTGACAAACAGGAGTTCATCCGTCTTCTTCACATCGACGGTATATCCCTCCAGCCGCCTGCCCATATGCCTCACCGCTTCGGCGATCATATCGTCGATCAGTTCCGTGGTCATGTTCAGGTTCAGGCTGCTGTCCTCCATCCGGCTGGCGGAGAGCAGGTTTTCCACCATGCCGGTCAGCCATTGTGCGTCGTCGTAAATATCGGTATACAGCTGGCGGCGGGTCTGGATGTCCAGGTTTTCGCCGCTGGACAGCAAGTTATCTGCGCTGCCCATGATGGAGGTCAGGGGCGTACGCAGGTCGTGGGATACCGCCCTCAGCAGGTTGGCCCGTAGGCGTTCGTTTTCCGCGAGCACCAGGGATTCTTCTTTTTCCTTGGCGTTGCGCGCGTTTTCCAGCGCAAGGGAGCATTCGCCCACTACGGATGCCAGCATGCTCTGCTCGGAAGCGTCCAGCGGGGAGCCGTGCACGGCGACACCCGCCACGCCGTACACGTGTTCCTGGACCCGCATACTGTAATACAGGTAATCGCTTTGCGGGTACATGTCGGTGGTCGCGCCGGCCCGTTTCCTTCGGGCAAAGGCCCATTCCACCGCCTGCTGTTCCAGGTCTGTCCGATAAGGCGTCGTATCGTCCGCGGCAGGGTAGAAAATGGGATCGCCCAAACGGTTTCCGTCCGCGGGATAAATCACCAGGCTTCTTTTCAAAAGCTGGGTCAGCTGGTCTGCCAGCACAGACAGGATCTCCTCTTTGGTTTTCGCCTTGGAAAGCTGCCTGTCAGTTTCCAGCACCACGCTCACCCTGCGGGCGGATTTAGCGGATTGGCTGGCGTTTTGCTTGAGTCGGATTGCCAGCGTGCTGATCAGAAAAGCCGCCGCGGTCATGACGAGGAAGGTGACGGGATAGCCCGTGCCGTATGCGTAGAAAGTGAAGCGCGGGGTCGTGAACAGCAGGTCGAACGTAAGCACGCTGACCACGGCCCAGATCAGGCTGAATGCCCGGTGCGATGTACCGATGGACACTGCCAGAAGCCCCAGCAGGTACACCATGATGATGTTGGCGTCGGTAAAGCCCAGGTGGGAAAACAGAAAGCCGATCAGCGTGCAGACGCCCAGGGCGCCCAGGGAGATCCCGCAGTCCAAGAGAATGTGGTTTCGGCTGGCTTCCGGCGTTTTCTTCGCGACATAGACTTTTGTCCCGTGATCGGGAATAATGAAATAGTCCAGGTCCGGCGCATAGGCGACGAGCCTGTCTGTCAGCGACCGTTTCTTGCGCAGCAGTCCGCCCACGGTGTTCGTCTGGCCGATGACCACACAGGAGATTCCGGACAGACGGGCATATTCCGCAATCTGATAGGCGACGTCGTCCCCGATCACCGTATCCAGCTTGGCCCCCAGCTTTTCGGCCAGGTTCATATTGCTGCGCAGCCGCTTCTTGTCGTCGTCGGAGAGCAGGGAGTAAGCAGGCGTTTCCACAAACAGGGCCGACAGTGTGCCTTGGAACGCCTCCGCGATCCTTGCCGCGGTATGGATGACCCGCGCGTTGGAGGTCGAAGGGGAAAGGCAGACGAGGATATGGGCGTCATCATGTGCCGCGGTTTTTCTGCTCATTTGTGCTTCCCTCTTGCCTTAATGTTTTCCTGAAGAACCGGTCCACCCGTTGCGAAATCCAATAACCGTATACACACGTCAGCAGAAAAGCGGCGGCGAGGATTATATCTGTCACAGCAGGTCACATCCTTTTCAGGAGCAATTTATTATATTCTGAAACACTTTTGAATGTCCTTCCATGTACCCAGTACCAAAATGGTCTGATTCTGTTTTAATTGTGTTTCGCTGTTCACCGCGGTGCTGGGATGCCCGTTTTCGCGCACGGCGAGGAGGTTCAGATTATGTTTTTTCCGGATGTCCAGCCCGCCGACCGTTTTGCCATGCCATTCGGCCGGAACAGTCAGGTCATAGATGGCGTATTCGTCGTCCAGTTCGATATAATCCAGTACATGGTCGCAGGTATGGCGGATGGCGCTCCACACCGCGAGCTGTTTTTCGGGATAGACCACATCGTCTGCACCGTTGTGGAGCAGGAACTGGCGCTGCTCCTCCCGGGAAGCGCGGGAAACGACCTTTTTCGCGCCTAATTCCTTGAGGTAAGCGGTCGTGATCAGGGAACTCTGAAAATCGTCCCCGATAGCGACAAAGCATACGTCATAGTTGTCCACGCCCAATGAGCGCAGGAAGTTTTTATTGGTCGTGTCGCCGATCTGCGCGTCCGTGACCAGCGGCAGCACGTCGTTGACCCGCTGTTCGTGCCGGTCTACCGCCATGACCTGATGGTGGAGCTCATTCAGTTTTTCTACGATATGCTTTCCAAAGCGGCCCAGGCCGATGACTAAAACAGATTTCATATTGTCCTCCTTCAGCCGACTGTGATTTTCTCCAGCGGCAGTGTATTCTGTGATCCTTTTCTTCCGGATTGCGCGGCGTAGATCAGCGTCAGTCCTCCGACCCTGCCCAAAAACATCAGCAGGATGAGGATCAGCCTGGAAGCCAGAGACAGGCTGCCGGTGATGCCCAGCGTCAGGCCTACAGTCCCGACGGCCGAGGCCGTTTCGAACAGGCAGGTCAGCAGCGGCAGCTGTTCGATCCGGCTGATCACCGTACCGCTGACGAAAAACAGCAGGACGTACATCATCAGGATCGCCACCGCGTTTTTCACTACATCGTCCCCGATCCGTCGGCCGAGAAAATGTACGTTGTCTTCTCTGCGGAATACAGACAGGGCAGTCATCAGGAGGATGGCGACCGTAGTCGTTTTCATGCCGCCTGCGGTCGATCCGGGGGAGCCGCCGACCAGCATCCACAGGATCATCAGCGCCTGGCCCGACCCGCTGATCTGATTCAGATCCACTGTATTGAAACCCGCTGTACGCAGCGTGACGGATTGAAACAGCGCCGGAAAAACGCGCTCATTCAAAGGTAACTGCCGCATCTCAAAAAAGACGAACCACAAGGCCGGCACCAGGACCAGGATGAGCGAAGTGAGCAGGACAGCCTTGCTTTGCAGCCGGTACTGCTTCCAGTGAAGCCCGTGCTCCTTGATGTCGTTCCACACCAGAAAACCGATGCCGCCGACCGTAATGAGCAGGATCACCGTGATGTTGACCAGCGCGTTCTGGCTGAAACCGGCGAGAGAAGAGAACGGTTCCCTGGCGCCCATCAGGTCAAAGCCTGCGTTGCAGAAAGCGGAAATCGAATGAAAAACGGAATACCAGAGGCCCTTCCCAAAACCAAAGTCCGCGATCATGGCGGGCAGCAGCAGCAAAGCTCCGGCGGCCTCGATGCAGAACGCCGTGATGATAATGAACCGGGTCAGCCGCACGATGCCGCCGACCTGGGGCGCGGAGATTGATTCCTGCATCACGCTGCGCTGCATCAGTCCGATTTTTCGGCCGGATACGAACGCAATGGAAACAGCGGCCGTGACGACGCCCATACCGCCGATCTGGATGAGCAGCAGAATCACCGCCTGTCCGAACGCCGACCAGTAAGAAGCGGTATCCTGCACGACGAGGCCTGTGACGCAGACGGCGGAAGTGGCTGTGAACAGGCAGTCCATAAAATTCGCACTGCCGGCTTCCCGGCTGGAGACCGGCAGGTAAAGCAGCAGTGTACCGAGCAGGATCAGCGCGATAAATCCAAATGCGATGATCTGGAACGTTGTCAGACGGTAGTTGCCAAAAAGACGCATCCTACTTCTTCCTTCCTTGTTGTATGAAAGGATTTTAAGGCAAAAAGGATTAGAATGGTGTTAGCAAGTCCGCTTACGGTATAAAGAGAGTATAAAGATCGTACTGTGGGGGAGGTTTTTTTCGACTGTTTTCTTTGCGCATATTTTCAGAATCGGCTGGTTTAGCCGTTGCTTTTTTTCTGATTTTGGTTTATCTTTGAACATGGCGAAATATCGGATGCTGAAGGGGGAGTCTGGCATGGAAACTCGTATGAACACAAGTGAAATGACGGTAGCACAAATCGCACGCACTGCGCGGGAAGCGGCGCGTGAACTGTCCGCGGCTTCGCTCATACAGCGCAACGAAGCGCTCAACGCGATGGCAGCGGCTTTGGACCGCAGCCGGGCTCTGTTGGTAAAGGAAAACAGCGCGGATGTGGAAGCTGCCCGCGAAGCGAAGCTGGACGCGCCGCTGCTCAGCCGCCTGGAGCTGAACGATAAAAAGATCGACCAGCTGATCGGCGGGCTGAAAGCGCTCGTTAAGCTGCCGGATCCCCTCAACAGGACGCTGCTTGCGCGTGAACTGACGCCGGGCCTGAACCTGTACCGGATGAGCTGCCCCATCGGCGTATTGGGCGTGGTGTTCGAGAGCCGTCCGGACGCGCTGGTGCAGATCGCTTCCCTGGCGCTCAAGAGCGGCAACGCCGTGCTGCTGAAGGGCGGACGAGAAGCGGCCCGGACCAACGCCGCGCTGTTCGACGCGCTGGACCGGGCGGTTCGTGACACGGGCATCCCGGCGGGCTGGGCGGGCCTTTTGCAGACGCGGGAAGACGTAACCGCCATGCTCGCGCTGGAGGAAGATATCGACCTGATCATTCCGCGCGGGAGCAACGCCTTTGTGCGCTATATCATGGAGCATACACACATTCCCGTCATGGGCCACGCCGAGGGACTGTGCCATACCTATATTGACAAGAATGCGGACGTCTCCATGGCGGTCAGCGTGACCGTGGATGCCAAGACGCAGGCCTACGCAGTGTGCAACGCGACGGAGACGCTGCTCGTGCACCGGGATATCGCAGAAGCGTTTTTGCCGAAAGCGGCAGAAGCGCTGCGCGCCAAGGGCGTGCGGCTGCTCGGAGACGAGATGACGCGGGAGATCATCAACTGTGAGCCCGCATCTGAGGAAGACTGGGCGACGGAATATCTGGCGCCTGTGCTGTCCATCAAGACCGTCGGCAGCGTGGAGGAAGCCGTGAACCACATCAACCGCTACGGCTCCCACCATACGGACGCCATCATCACCACGGACGTAGAAGCCAGAGAGTACTTCGTGAGCCATGTGGATTCGGCAGGGGTGTATGTGAACTGCTCCACCCGTTTCGCGGACGGTTTCCGCTACGGTTTCGGCGCGGAGGTCGGCATTTCGACCAGCCGCCTGCATGCCCGCGGGCCGGTGGGGCTCGAAGGGCTCTGCACCTACAAGTATGTGCTGCTGGGCTCCGGGCAGACCGTGGCTGGGACCCTGGACGGGACATGGGAGTATACGCACAGAGATCTTTAAGACGGTGAAGCATGAAATTCTTACTGCGATACCTGAAAAAGTATAAATACAGAATGGGCGGGGTCATGCTGATCAAGCTGTCGGCGACTTCGCTCGAACTCATGATCCCATATGTCATGGAACACCTGATCGACCATGTTGTTCCGACCCGGGAAATGATTGCAGTGCTGCTCTGGGGCCTTGCCATGATCTGCCTCGCGGTCTGCACGCGCTTCCTGAACGTGACCGCCAACCGCCTGAGCGTCAAGACGGCCAAGGAAGCGACGTTTGAGGTGCGGCGGGACCTTTTCCATGCGGCCTTGCACCTGTCCGGCGGGCAGATGGACGAAATCACGCTGCCGTCGCTGATCTCCCGCATGACCTCGGACAGCTATAACGTACAATCCTTCATCCAGTCCATACAGACGATCGGCATCCGCGCACCGATCATGCTGCTTGGCGGGATCACGATCACCCTGACGATGGATGTGGGCCTGGCCTCCATCCTGTGCGTCATGGCGCCGATCCTGATCGTACTGGTGGTCATGATCTCGCGGCGCGGCATCCCGCTGTACGACAAGGTACAGCGCGGCATGGACAGCATCGTGCGCGTCATGCGCGAAAACATCACCGGGATCCGCGTGGTCAAGGCGCTCTCTCGGGAGCCGCATGAGATTGAGCGCTTCCGGAAGGCGAACGACGAGACGACGCGCCGCGACATCAAAGCGGGCATGATCATGTCGTTGCCGGGGCCGATCGTGACGCTGTTCCTGAACGTGGGCCTGACGCTGGTCGTCCTGCTCGGTGCGCGCCGAGTCAACGACGGGCTAACGGAACCGGGCGTGATCCTGGCTTTTCTCACGTATTTCAATATGATCCTGATGGGTGTGATGGGCCTGAACCGCATCTTCATGATGATGTCGAAGGCGAACGCCTCCGCTTACCGCATCTGCGAAGCGGTCGACCAGGAGGAGGTCCTGCGCAGGCTGCCGGAGTCGGAAGCGGCTCCCTGCGAACGCCCGGGCTTTATCGTGTTCGACCATGTCAGCTTCAGCTATGACGGCGATACGGCGACCGAAACGAACGACGCGCGCTTTGCCGGCGAGTCCCGCGAGCGCTGCCTGACGGATATCGACTTTGAGATCCCGCGCGGCGGGTCCCTGGGCATCATCGGCGCGACCGGTGCGGGGAAAACCAGCATCATCAGCCTGCTGATGCGCTTTTATGATCCCCAGGCCGGGCATATCTTCGTGGACGGGCACGACGTGCGTACGTATGAATTGGCGGACCTTCGCCGGAAATTCGGCGTAGTGCTGCAGAACGACCAGATCTTTGCGGATACCATTCGGGAGAACGTGGTCTTCGGCCGTGACGTAAACGACGAGATGCTCCGCGCCGCGATTGCCGACGGCATGGCAGCGGAATTCGTGGAAGCGTATGAGGACCAGTACGACCATAAGGCAGTCATCCACGGCGCGAATTTCTCCGGCGGTCAGAAGCAGCGGCTGCTGATCGCCCGCGCGCTGGCTGCGCATCCCGACATCCTGGTGCTGGACGACAGCTCTTCCGCGCTCGATTACCGTACGGATTCCGCTCTGCGAAAGGCGATCCGCACGAATTACGGGGATACCACGATGATCGTCATTGCGCAGCGCGTCTCGTCCCTGCGCAGTCTGAACAAAATCATCGTACTGGACGAAGGCCGCATGATCGGTTACGGCACGCACGAGGAACTGCTGGAAAGCTGCCCGGTCTACCGGACAATCCACGAGACGCAGATGGGGGAGGCGGAATAATGGCAAGACGCGACTCCATCATGTATAAACCGAACGACGCCCGCAGCGCTATGCGCCGTCTGGTGTCCTTCCTCGGCCCCTTCCGCTGGCTGATCGCGCTGGTGGCGGTACTGTGCGTGACCTCCAACCTGCTGAGCCTGTGGGGGCCGAACCTCGCCGGCTCCGCGATCAACGAAGCGGCCGCCGGACCCGGGAAAGTAAATTTCGAGCGCGTCAGTTATTACGCGCTGCGGATGCTCCTGTGCTATCTGACTTCTTCCCTCCTGACGATCGGCATTCACGCGCTGATGATGAACGTCTCTAAGCGCGTGGCGCGCCAGCTGCGCGGCGCCGTGTTCGAAAAGCTGATGCGCCTGCCGGTGGGCTTCTTCGACCGGAACCAGGCCGGTGACATCATCAGCCGTGTGAGCTATGATATCGACGTGATCGCGACGTGCATGGCGACGGACGTGACGAGCATCCTCACCAGCAGCGTGACGGTCATCGGCTCGGTGATCATGATGATCTCAATTTCCCTGCCGCTTTCGGCGGTAGTGCTGTTCAGCGTCCCGACCGCGATCCTGTACACGTCCCGCATGCGCAAGATCACGCAGCCGCGCTTCGTGAAGCGCTCCAAGAATTACGGTATCATGAACGGCTTCGTGGAGGAGATGCTCTCAGGGCAGAGGACGATCCAGGCCTACGCCTATGAGGATCAGGCCGACGAACGCTTCAACCGCATCAATACGGACGCAGCGGAAGCGTATTACGAAGCCGACCGCTACGGCGTGACCATCGGCCCGACCATGGGCGCGATCAACAATATCACCCTGTCGCTGATCGCCCTGCTGGGCTCTGTGCTGTATATGCACGGCTGGATCGGGCTAGGCTCCATCTCGTCCTTCGTCCTGTATTCACGCAAGTTCTCCGGCCCGATCAACGAGATCGCGAACATCATCAATGAGCTGTTCTCCGCGCTTGCGGCGTCCGAGCGCGTGTTCAGCCTGCTGGACGCGCCCGAGGAACTGCAGGACCGCGAGCACGCCGAGGACCTTGTGCACGTGCGCGGCGACGTACGGCTGGATCACGTGGCGTTCGGCTATGACGAGACGCGCAGGATCATCCACGATCTGAGCCTGCACGCGGAGGCGGGCCGCCTGATCGCCATCGTCGGGCCGACCGGCGCTGGCAAGACGACCATCATCAACCTGCTGATGCGCTTCTATGACGTGGATGAAGGCGCCGTGCTGGTGGACGAGCGCGACATCCGCGACTGCACCCGCAAGAGCGTGCGCGGCGCCTATGCCATGGTGCTGCAGGATACCTGGGTCTTCCGGGGTACAATCTTCGACAATATCGCCTACGGCCGTCCGGACGCGACCATGGACGAGGTCGTGGCTGCCGCAAAAGCGGCGCACATCCATCCCTTTATCATGCGCCTGCCGGAGGGCTACCAGACGGTCATCAGTGAGGACGGCGGCAACATCTCTAAGGGCCAGAAACAGCTGCTGACCATCGCTCGCGCGATGCTGTACGACGCGCGGATGCTGATCCTGGACGAAGCGACCTCCAACGTCGATACCTCGACCGAGCGCGCTATTCAGGCCGCCATGCGCGAACTGATGCGGGACAAGACCTGCTTCGTGATCGCGCACCGCCTGTCCACAATCCAGCACGCCGACTTGATCCTGGTCCTCAACCAGGGCGACGTGGTGGAGCAGGGCACGCATGAGACGCTGATGCGGAATAAGGGCTTCTATTGGAAGATGTACAGGTCGCAGTTTGAATAAACAATGGACAGGGAAGATACCGCTTGCAGCGATAATGCCTGCACAGGCTGAATCTTTCCGGATGAGTGGAGGACGATATGAATCCGACAGAATGGATTTGCGCGGTCTTCGTGTTCCTCATTGCAGCGATACTGGCGGTTTTAAGCATCCGAAGCTTTGGCAATCGTGGATTCTTGCTGAACAATGCGTATATCTATGCGTCGAAAGAAGAGCGGGAAACGATGGACAAAAAACCGTATTACAGGCAGACGGCGATCGTTTTTCTCATTCTGAGCATCGTCTTTGTCATCATCGGCCTATCCATCGTCCTGCAAAATGCCAGGATCAAACTGCTTGAGATCCCTTTATTGTTAGGCATTGTTATATATGCGATCGTTTCCTCAGTACGGATCGGAAAATAAGCAGGCCGTCATCTCTGGATAGCCCGGGAAATAAAAAATTGCCGCAGCAGTGTTGCTACGGCAATTTCTTTATGTGAGCCTCTCAGTCCTTCTCGTCCGTGAGGATGATGCCCAGTCCGATCGGGATATCGGTTTCTTCGGGAATCAGGACAATCGTGGCGGAGGCGTCAGCCTCGTTGGTCAGGACGCGCTGTACGGTGCACTGGTAATGGGTCTCATGGGGATCGTCGTTGCGGGTATAGTACCAGGTGCCGCCGCGCTTGAAACGTAGGGCGTCATCGGCGCTGACGTCCACGCGTAGGCTGATCTGTGTCGCGACGGTGGCGACCGTCTGGTCTTCGTTGACCCTGGTGCCCTCGGCCGCGCTGATTGCGGTGACGATTCCTGCGGCGGGAACGGTGATTTCCGTATCCTTGCTGGAGGCGGTGGAGAAGAGCCACTGCCCACGCTCGACGATGTCGCCCACGTCGACGCGGAGGCTGAGCAGCACACCCTCTCCGGACACGACCAGCGTATCGTGGCTGGTGACGGTGCCCTTGCCGATCAGGCTTGCGGCGGTGAAGGCGGGATCACGGTAGAGGAAGACCGTCTCGCCAACGTACAGCTCTCCGGCGGTGGTTTCCGCGTCGAAGGCCGCGCCGTTGATCGTGGTGACCCGAGCGACAGCCTTGTGTGTCCCGTCTGCGGTGCAGCGCACGTAGATCTGTTCGCCGCTGTGGATAAGGGCGTTTTCGGGCGTCTTGGCGTAGTTCTCCGCGGTGCAGGTCAGGGTGTACAGGCTGACCGGGGCGATCTCCAGCACGGTGCCGTCCGCTTTGTCGCCTGTATCCAGATGGACGGCGGCAACGGTGCCGTCCACCGGCGCGAATACCTTCGTCTCCCGGATCGCGCCGACGACCTGCCCGGCTGTCACGGTCTGGCCGATTTCCAGATCAAGCGTCGTCAATGTCCCTGATGAGGGAACAGTAATCTCTTCTGAGGCGGAAGCGGCAACGCTGCCGGCCCAGGTATCCGCAAGTGCTGCTGATGTTGAAAGGAGCGCAATCAGCAGGAACAAGAGCAGTATCTTTTTCATGTCTGCCTCATTTCTGTAACATGGTCAGGACCCCGTCAGTAACACTGTAATCACGGTCTTCGACGCTCAGGTACAGGCCGTCGTCGGTCAGGGCGAAACGAAAATCGGATGCGACAAAACCGTTGGAGCGCTCGCGGCTGTAAGCGCTGCCGGAGAGCGTCATATCCGTCGGGATCAGGACCTCGCCGTCAGCCGTACTGAATGAAAGCGTGCTCAATCCGGAGCGGGAGAGGGTCTGGAGCGCGTACTGTGTGAAATACCAGACGCCGTCCTCGTCAGAGGTCAGGGTCAGGACGTTTTCGTCCAATGACGCGTGGAAATCGATTTCACCGCCACGGCTGACTTCAAGCGCCTGGCCGCCCATGCAGAGAATGATCATGGTTTCGCTGTCCAGCTCCAGCGGAACAGTGCCGTAGACAGTCATATCTCCGGTACCGCTGGCATGGGTGCTGATCAGGGCCTTGCCGGGTATCACGATGAAAGATGAACTGCCGCCTCCTTTGCTGCGTCCGCCCGGCCTGACCGGGTGATAGGGCGGGAAAGTGGGCCTCGGCGTGCCTGTCGGTTCCGGTTCGCTGGTCGGCTCGGGTTTTGGCGTGGGAGTGACGATGGGTTCGTCTGTCGGACTGGGCTCAGGCGTCGGGGTGACATCCGGCTCGACGGTCGGTTCAGGTACGGGGGTCGGGGTGACGACAGGTTCGTCAGTTGGTCCCGGTGCGGGAGTCGGGGTGACGATGGGTTCGTCTGTCGGCGAGGGTTCATCAGTCGGTTCAGGGCTTGGTGTTGGCGAGACGATCGTCAGCTGCAGCTGGAGCGTGACGGAAGCTCTTTTGTTGCCCTTCAGATAGGAGGTTACCCGTATGGTATACAGGCTGGATACCAGCTCCGTTTTTTCGATGCTGATCGTGTATTCCGGACCTTTCTGGTGTATACTGGTCTGGCTGCCTTCCATGAAAAAATCATATTCGTCGGCTTTCAGAGCGCATGCCCATCGGATTTTGAGGGGCGAGTCGTCCCTGATTCTCAGGTGCCAGATATGCTCCTCGTCCTCAGACGCGCCTTCGATCACGACGATCATGTTCGGCACAGGCGTCGCAGTCGGCTCCGGTTCGTCTGTGGGTGCTGCTGTCGGATCCAGCGCTGTCTCATCTGCAGTGCCGTCTGCGGATTCATCAGGCGCTGCTGCATCGCCGGAAGGCTGATCAATTGGCTCTGTCGGGATTTCCGTGGGTTCGTCCGCTGATTCTTCTGATACTTGCTGCGCTGTGTCAGATGCCGGTTCGTACGCAGCTGCTGGCTCTTCTGACATAGTATCAAGTGCTTCATCAGGCGTGAGATCTGGTACTATTGTTGTTTCTACAGTTGGCGCTTCCATTGTTTCCGGTTCGGCCGTTTCAGGCGTCGGTGCCGGTGTATCTTCCGGTTCTTCCGTTGGCTGGGCTGCCATGTTCGGTGCAGCATCCGGTGTTGCAGACGGTTCATCAGCAGTGGACGACGAGTCAGAAGTGGCAGAATCTTCTGACGAAACGTCGTTTATGTCTTCTAAAGTGGTGGATTGGATATCTGATAACGTGATATTATCTGATGAAGTGGGTTCAACGGCGCTGTTCGTATCGGAAACGAGCTGTTCGCCCGGTGACGGAGCATCCGTTTCCTCACTGATGACAGAGGGCTGAATCCAAATAAAAGCGAGCAGCAGGCAGAGCACGACCGTGAAAGCCCGCGCTCTGCTTCTGTCATTTCTTAACATGGTATCAGCCTCCTGTCCTCACAAATCTTTTGTCAGAATATCAGTCGTTTCTGGCGGGTTCGGCGTCTTCCGGGTAATCGTTATCCAGGGTGTTCACAACCACGCTCATGCCGAAGTTGACATCGTGGTCCGGCGTAAAGCTGACCAGTACGCGGTATGTCGTTTCCCCGCTGCCGGTTTCCGCTACGGCGGACACGAGGGTCACGGTGCCGCTGTAGGTCTTGGATTCGTCCGCTTCAAGTTCGATCATCACTTTGTCGCCGACTTTGATCTCGCTGCGGCTGTCTTCCGGAACGGCGGCTTCCACGCGCATGCCTTCACGCGGATAGATGACGGCTACGACGCTGCCGCCCTGTACGCTGCTGCCCTGGCTGGCGCTCAGGCTGCCCACGACGCCGGGGGCTCCTGCCAGAATGTCGGTGCCGGACATGTAATAGCCGTCAAACGTGCCGTCCAGGGTCTCAAACAGCAGATCACCGCGTTTGACCTTGTCGCCGTCTTTGACCGCGAAGCGGACGATGGATCCGGAACCGCTGACGGCGGTGGGGCTTACGCGGCTGATAGTGCCGCGGCCGATACGCTTGGTCGCGGTATAGGCCTGGTCACGGTAGACGTCCACAGAATCTCCCGTAATGAAGGTGCCGGACAAAACGCTGATGGTATAGCTGGTGCCCTCGATCGCGGTGATCGTGCCGGTGCCGACGCGGTCCGCGTTGCTGCGGCACTTGAGATAAACGCTCTCACCGACGTGGACAAACTTGGTGTCGGTAGCATTGTACGCGTTGTTGGTGGAAGCGGAAACGCTGTATACGGAGTCGCCCTCCAGGTACATAACTGCGCCATAGCGGGTCGTTACCGTCGCGGCGGAATCGCCCGGCTCACCGAAAATACCGGTGACCGTGCCGTCTTCCTCCGCGTACACCTTGGTGGTCTTCAGGGAATACAGCACGTCGTCCGCGCCGACTTCCTGGCCGACTTCCGCCGCGACAGAAGCGACGGTGCCGCCGATGGGGGCATATACTTCGATGGTCTTTCCGGCTGAGACGGTGCCGGTCAGCGTCAGGCTGTCAGCCAGCGCGGCTGCGGACAGCAGTGACACAGTGCAGAGCAGGCAGAGCGCTGTAATGAGTCGGTTTTTCATAGGAGATCTCCTTTCAGAATAGGAATGGAATGACCAGCGTTTATCACATGGGGCGATAACCCCTGATGATCAGATGGATCTGAGCGCGTCGATCGGGTTCAGGCGGCTGGCTTTGCGCGCAGGCGCCCAGCCGAAGATGATGCCGACCGCGGCCGAGAAGCCCACGCCCAGGGCGATCGCGCCGCCGTTGAGCACGAAGGTGGTACCAAGTACGTGGCACAGGGCGTATGAAAGGATCAGACCGAAAACGACGCCGAGCAGGCCGCCGAACATCGACAGCAGGAAGGACTCGATCAGGAATTGGATCTGGATCTGCCAGGGAATCGCGCCGAGCGCCTTCTTGAGGCCGATCTCTGTTGTGCGCTCGGTGACAGTGGTCAGCATCATGTTCATGATGCCGATGCCGCCAACGACCAGCGCGATGGAGGCGATGCCCGCCAGCAGGGTGCTCATCATGCCCAGCATAGTGTTCATGGTCTCCTCGATGGAAGCCATGGAAGTGACCGTGAAGCAGTCGTCCTCGAAGTCGAAAATCTGGTCCATCAGGTTCTCAATGTCGGTTTTGGCGGCTTCGGAATCCACGCCGTCCGCGAGGTATACGGTAAAACTGTTCACCTCATTGGAGTTGTTGATGGAAAGTGCGGTGGTGTATGGAATCATGATATTCGGCTTGCCCGAGAAGATGGCCGCGATGCCGCCGCCGGAGTCTTCTTCATAACGGCCGACCACCAAGAAGGGGAGGCCGGAGACATACAGCGTTTCGCCGACGGGATTGACGCCGAAGAAGAAAGTGTCGACCATCTCCTTGCTGAGGACGCAGACGTAGGACCTGTTGTCGTCGTCGATGAAATTCAGCGCGCGGCCGTGTTCGATCAGTTCGTCGTTCAGCTGGAAATAATAGGCGTTCTTACCGGAGACGGATACGTTGGTTTCGACCGTCTTGCCGTAAGAGACGCGGCCGTTCAGGCTGACGGAGGGGACGATGCCGTCGACGCTCTCCAGCGCCGCGACTTTTGCCAGGTCGTCCGGATTCATGCCTGTTTTCAGGTCGCTGCCGGTCACCGTCACGGTCAGAGTCCCGACGCCCATGTCGGAGAAGGAAGAGGCGATGGAACCTGAAACGCCGGAAACGGTCGATATCAGGGTGATGACCGCGGTGACGCCGATCATGATGCCCAGCAGCGTCAGGAAGGAGCGCACCTTGTTCCCGCGGATATTGTCAAAGGACATGACGATGCATTCGAGGATCATCACGAAAGCCGAACGGATCGATTTAAACATCAGCGTCTCTCCTTCCTTCGGAGATTTCGCCGTCGATGATGTTTACGACGCGCCGGGCATGTTTGGCGATGTTCATATCGTGCGTGATCATGATGATGGTGCGGTGCTCGTCGTTGAGCTCCTGGAACAGCGCCATGATCTGCGCGCCGGTTTTCTGGTCCAGCGCGCCGGTCGGCTCGTCGGCGAGCAGGATGGACGGATTGCCTACCAGCGCCCGCGCGATCGCGACGCGCTGCTGCTGGCCGCCGGAAAGCTGCGTCGGCAGATGGTCCATGCGGTCGCTCAGGCCCACACGTTCCAGCATGGCTTCGGCCCGCCTGCGGCGCTCACGCGGCGGAATGCCCGCGTAAATCAGCGGCAGCTCCACATTCTTGAGGGCGTTCAGGCGGGGAAGGAGCTGGGAGTTCTGGAAGATGAAGCCGATTTCGCGGCTGCGCAGCTGCGCGAGCTCGCGTTCATCCAGTTCCTCGACTTCCCGGCCGCGCAGGGTGTATTCGCCGGCGGTGGGCGTGTCCAGGCAGCCGATGATGTTCATCAGGGTGGATTTGCCGCTGCCGGAAGGCCCGAGCACAGATAGATACTCGCCCTCGTCGATGCTCAGGTTGATCTTTTTCAGGACGTGGACGGGCTCGCCGCCCATGATATAGTCCTTGTCGATCCCGCGCATATCAAAGAAAACGTCGTTGGCCATCTCAGTTGCCCCTCGATCCGGGCGCACGGCTACCGCCGCCGTTCCCGAAGTTGCCTCCGCCGTAATTGGTATTCCCGCCGCCGAAATTGTTGTTCCGCTGGTTGTTCCGGGTATTGATCTGCTGGCTGCCGAACATATTGCTGAACAGGGCCGTCAAGGCGCTCGTTTCGTCTGTTTTCGCGACGGCGTAAACGGTTTCGCCGTCCGAGACGCCTTCTTTGATCTCGACGTAGTTGCCGTTGGAGACTCCGACCGATACCGGGCTGCGCTGCATTTGTCCGCTTTCGTCCTGCTTGAATACGAACGCGCTGTTGTCCGGCATGGTGCTGATTGCGTCCATTTTGAGGATGACCACGTTGTTCGCTTCCTGCTGGGGGATGGTGACGGTGGCCTGCATGCCGGGGTAGACGTTGTTCACGCTCGAGGTGTCGACGTCGATAGTCGTCGTGTAGTAAGCGACGTTGTTGCCGGTGTAGGAGGCGTAGTCGATGGCGGAGATCGCCGATTCAAACGTGGCGTTGATCGAAGAGACGGTCACGCGGCAGGACTGCCCGATATCCACGGCGGTAATATTGCTTTCGCCGATGCGGATGGACACGCGCATATGGTCGAAATCGGCAAGTTGGACGAGGGTGTCGTTCGCTTTGACTTCGTCGCCTTTTTCAAACTCTACTTTGTTGATCTTTCCGTCAAAATCCGCGCTAACGGTCGTGCCGTCGGAAAGACGCATCAGCTTATCGCCTTCCTTGACGAGGTCGCCGACTTTGACATAGACTTCGCGGACCTTGGCGGGAGAAGACGCCGTATAGGATTTGTTGTTGATCAGCTGCATGGTGCCGCTGAAGCTGAGCGAATTGGAGATATTGCCGGTGGTGGCCGTATAGGAATCATACACCACCCGGTATTCGTCCCGGAGGCGCTGATAGCCGATCCACCCGGCGACGCCGAGGATGGCGAGAATGATCAGAGAAATAATCAGCCTGCGGATACGCTTGCGGCGGCGCTTGCGCTGCACGGCCTTATCCTTGCGGCTTTCCTGGCTGGTCGAAACTGCTCCTGCAGTGGTAACGTCATTCATGTACATACCCTCCCGAGTCGTATTAGTACGGGATACCATTTGAGTATACAGGAAAAAACGTCAAAAAACAGTACAGAAATATGAACAATTCGTGAACAAAATACCGCTGGCACGAGCCGGTTTAATACATGATAGCACAGGCTTCCGTTATGGTGATTTGAGATTATTAATCTGCCTGAATTGGTCCAAAGGCAGCAGAATAAGGCGGCATGAATTATCTATCCCGAAAAGAAAGCAAGGGCTGTCATTCAACAGCCCCTGCATCATCATAATCATTCAGGATTCATTACTCAAAGCGCAGAATATCTTTGAAACCGGTTACTTCAAAAACGCCCATTACCAGTTTCGATGGATTGCGGATCAGGATTCCGCCTTTGTCGCTCATTGCCTTCTGAGCTTTCAGCATTACGCGCAGACCGGCTGAGGACATGTAATCCAGTTTCGAGAAGTCAAAAATCAGTTCATTGATAGAGGGAAAGTTTTTCTCCAGAAATGCATCAAGGTCAGGAGATGTGGTTGTATCAAGCCTGCCCTCCAGTGAAACGATCAGAGTTTCATTAATTCTGTTTTCGTTGATGATCATTTGGCATACAGCTCCTTCATCATTATGTCAGTCTTGTTATCGAGAGCATGATTACAGCTGCTTGGTTACGGTCAGGTCAACAATCCCTTTACAGATGGAAACGCTCACATTATCTGCCAGGGAGAGCAGCACTGACCGTTCAAATTCGTCCCATTTGGGCGTGGAAATTACATCATCTGTCAGGTCAGCCGAACGGGAATAATCACTGCTGTTGTAATACATGTCAATGTCCTTGCCTACAGACAAAGCTTGCACGAACACTTCCCTGAGCTTGCCCAGAAAACCTTTAGCTGCTTCGTTTTCTTTGCTGGTAGTGGATTGGATCAGCTGATTGTATTGGATGTTGCCTAGCTTCTGGTGGACATTCAGATGGAAAGTGAATTTCCCTTCCTCATTTTCGAGCCAGAATTCGGCATTGTCCACTTCTCCGGTTATACTGCGGAACAGTGAAATCATTTCCTCGGTGATCAGGCATAACTGCAGGCTCTGCTCTGCAGGCAGACCGGCGGTCATCTGTTCAGTTTCCTGATTTGCGTCGATGAATCCGTTCCCGGACGAATGAATGGAAATTGTTTTGGATTTCATTGGTTACGTCTCCTTTATATTTATGCGATTGTACCGGACATTATGGAATTTATCCCATGCCGACTGCTGACATGAGTACTCTGCCTGTTTCCAGTGCCTCCTGCGCCGCTTCAGGCGCGGCGGTGACAATGAACTGCGCTAGCAGCGACAGCATCAGGCTCGCCAGCAGCAGGATAATTGCGCCGCCCAGGCGGGATGAAATCTGCGCGAAGGGCATCAGTTCCATACGGTCTGCAGCAGACAATACAGCTACGTCGCCCGTGCCGCCCATGTTGCTCATGCACAGACCGGCGGTGACGCCTGCTTCAAATGGATAGAAGCCAACGAGACGTCCAATGAAGGCTGCACCGAAAAATGCACCGATGCATGTGGCGGCACACAGGAGCAGGTAAGTGAGAGAAAAACTGGAAACTACGGTAGCGATATCCAGGTAGCAGATACCAATACCGATCAAAAGCATGTTGGTCAGGTTTTTCATCACGAATTGGAACCACTGATAGCACGCAATTTCGATGCGTTCGGGGATGATGTTGGTAATTTTGCAAATAGCAACAGTAATGATCATCCACGCATAAGCGTGAATCGTGATTCCTGTGCCCAGGGAGTTCCAGATTCCCTGAAGAATGAAACCCCAGGAGAAGAACGCACCGGAGACCAGCAGGCCGACGCCCATGTTTTTCAGGTCAATGTTTTCGCGTTTCTGCTGCATTTCGGGGCTGATTTCCAGTTCTTTGGGATCCATGTGGCCTGCTTTCATCAGTTGGCCGCTGCCATTCATCTTACCTTTGATGACCTTTACCAGGATACCGGCCATCACGATTGATACAGCGTTGCCGATGGCAACTGCAGGTGTCATAATGGACAGCGCTTCTGCGGCGCTCATGGAAGAACTTGCTTCGAAAATCTTGGAAAGCGGGGTGGCGCCGGCACCCATACCGCCGCCCATAATAGGCAGAGCAATCAGGAGCAGCGCGTTCATTACGGGATAACCCATCAGTGCGGCAACGCCCATGCACAGGCCGAATGCCAGGATCAGACCGCCAAAGATGGCCGGGAAGTAGCGCGCAGCAGCCTTCACCAGCAGCTTACGGTTCATGCCCAGTATGGAGCCTGTAATCAGAGCTGCGATATACCAATCCAGGAAGCCGCCCGTTGTCTTGAAGAATGTGCCGATGTTGCCGATCAGATCAAGCTTGCCCAACGGCAGAGCGGTGTCTGGGCCGGGGATAATACCAAAGTAGACCAGAAGGCCGGAACCAAAGATACACACGATGGCACCGCCGCCCAGAAAGTCTTTGATGATCGGGGTATGGTCGCCGATCCAACCCAGGATCTCGCCCAGCACCATCATGAACAGGAAACAGCCAGCCATGCCCTTGGGCAGAACGCCCAGGTATGTGGCTGCCAGGGTTACGACGGTGATTACAAGGAAAATCGGCCAAGGAAGGGTGAAGAAGGTTAATGGCTTTTTTTGGTTGCTCATGGTTTTATCTCCATTTCTTCTTATTTCTTTCCATTGTTCAGGTTATTTAAACTGGGCTCCGGACCGGACGTTTGCATGACACATCATACACTCCTTGGTATCCGCTTATAAAGTCCCGTATATCCGGAGCCGGGCGTAAAGAATTATAATCTTGCAACGCCGCTGTCCCTTGCGGCCTTGGCTACGGCAGCTGCTACAGCGGGCCCGATGCGCTTGTCGAAAGCCATTGGAAGAATGTACTGTGCGGTCAGTTCTTCGGGAGCAACCAGATCAGCCAGGGCGTGCGAGGCGGCCTGTTTCATTTCTTCATTGATATCGCGCGCGCGGACGTCGAGAGCGCCGCGGAACAAGCCGGGGAAGCACATAACGTTGTTGATTTGGTTAGGATGGTCGCTGCGGCCGGTGCCCACTACAGCAGCTCCCGCTTCTAGTGCTTCGTCTGGCTCAATTTCGGGTACGGGGTTGGCCATGGGGAATACGATGGCGTCCTTCGCCATGGACTGTACCATTTCCTTGCTGACGATGTGCGGTGCGCTGACACCGATAAACACATCTGCGCCTTTCATGGCGTCTGACAGTTTGCCGGAGAGCTTTTCAGGGTTCGTGACTTTCGCCATTTCCTCCTGAGCGGGGTTCATCGGTTCACCTTCGCACAGGATGCCGAAACGATCTACCATCTTGAGGTGTTTGACGCCCAGATTGATCAGATGCTTACCGATCGCGATGCCTGCACTACCTGCGCCGTTGATGACGACTTTGGCTTCGCCGATATCTTTTTTGACCACACGCAGAGCATTGATCAGCGCTGCTCCAACAACTACCGCAGTGCCGTGCTGGTCATCATGGAAAACGGGAATATCACAGAGTTCCTTAAGCTTGCGTTCAATCTCAAAGCACCGCGGTGCCGCGATATCTTCCAGATTGATGCCGCCGAAGGAACCGGAAATCAGATACACCGTGCGCACGATTTCGTCCACGTCCTTGCTACGCACGCAGATAGGGAAAGCGTCTACGTTGCCGAAAGCTTTGAACAAGGCGCACTTGCCTTCCATGACCGGCATACCTGCTTCAGGACCGATGTCGCCCAGTCCAAGCACGGCGGTGCCGTCCGTGATGACGGCGACCAGGTTGTGCCGGCGGGTCAGGGTGAAGGACTTGTTGTAGTCCTTCTGGATTTCCAGACAGGGTTGTGCGACACCGGGGGTGTAAGCCAGAGACAGATCGTCTTTGTTTTTTACAGGAACGCGAGATACAACTTCGATCTTGCCTTGCCATTCACCATGCAAACGTAGCGATTCTTCCATGTAATTCAATTGGAGCACCTCCTCAGTATTATTGATTTGATATGATTATACATGTTTCTTATGGAAAAATCAATGCCGATTAGTTCGAAAAGCAATTTGTATAAAGAAAATCCAGGATTGAATATGTATCATATATAAGGAAGTAATTGGTCAAACAATTAACAGTAATGTCTGATGAAACCATTTCATTAGTGAATGCGTCCTGTAAAACGCCATATATCGATACATATTATTCGCTGGTTGCTGGGTATTAGGAACTGGTTATCCTGCTTTGCCAGGTGTGCCTTGCGGTCGATGTGATGGCGGATTTATCCAATATTTCCTATACCGAAGGAATGTCTGCTGATTGATACCTGTGTGTATGAAAAACCTTTACATTACTTCGTCAACTTTTCGACGGTATCAAAACTGATTATGTGATTTTTGAATGTTGAGATTTAGAATGACACGCTCAGAATGCGTTCTTCTGATCGGCGTCATCATGGGTAAATCCAAGAAGGCCGCAGCATAAGATCTGCAAATCGCAAAGACCGTGTGTCCCTGGATACGGGATGCACGGTCTTTTTTTGTCCTGGATTCCGCAATTTCAAGATATGCCGTGCGTGTTTTATAAATATTTAATATTTGGGAATAATGAATGTAAACAAATTATAAAAATAACATAAATAAGTGCATCAATGAGTTATACATAATAAATTCGTAATAATATTGCAATAAAATAGAAATATAAATACGAAAACCCCGGTTTTCCGCGTACGAATCAATCGGCAGAATGCGTATCGGCGGAGGTTTTTTGATCAATGGTTGCCCTGAAGGGCCGCGACACTTGCAGTGCCAGTGAAAAACAGCTATACTGTAATCGTTCCGGGGGCGAGCGCGCGATTGCAGGCCCGGAAAAACGAACATGTCAGCAATTTGGGAGGACACCATGATTGAGCTTCTGAATGTATCCAAGGCATATGCGAAGAATGGAAAGAAAGCCGTTGACGGACTGACGCTGAACATCAAAGGCGGAGAGCTGTACGGATTCATCGGCCCGAACGGCGCCGGTAAGACGACGACCATCAAGCTGATGACAGGCATCCTGACGCCCGACGAAGGAACAGTCACCATGGCGGGCCATTCGATGGCGCAGGAAAGACTCGAAGCGCAGCGCCTGATCGGCTTTGTACCTGACGGAAACGACCTGTACGACCGCCTGACCGGGCTGGAGTACCTCAATTTCATGGCGGATATCTATCAGGTCAGCGCCGCTGACCGCAAAGCGCACATTGAAAAGTACCTGGACATCTTTGATCTGAAGGATGCCGTCGGCAACCAGATCCGCGCCTACTCCCGCGGTATGAAACAGAAGCTGGCGGTCATCGGTGCGCTGATTCACCATCCGCCGGTCTGGATCCTGGACGAGCCGCTGACCGGCCTTGATCCCCGCGCCAGCCACCTTTTGAAAGAGGAAATGAAGGGGCACTGTGCGCAGGGAAATACGGTCTTCTTCTCCACACACGTACTGGAAGTAGCGGAAAAGCTGTGCACGCGCATCGGCATCATTGACCACGGCCAGCTGATCGCCGAAGGCACGATGGACGAACTGCGTCAGGGCGAACGCGCTGCGTCGCTTGAAGAGCTGTTCCTCGAGCGCACAGAAGAGGGAGGCGAAGAGAAGTGAAGAGCTTTGCGGCGCTGATGCGCCTGCAGCTGCTCTCCCGATACGCGGATTTCAAACCGCAGCATATCAAAGAGCAGCTCAAGGAAAAACAGAGCAAGATGCTGTGGCGCGCCATCGGTGTGGTCGTACTGATCGTCTATCTGCTTGGATTCCTGATCACGATTGAAAACGCGATCATCAATTCGCTGACGCAGATGGGCGTCGCCGATCTGATGGTCAGCCTGGCGGTATCGCTCGGCGCACTGGGTACGCTGATCATGGCATTCTTCTTTGTGATGAGCGCCCTCTACTTCAACCGTGATTCCGTCATGCTGGCCGCGCTGCCGATCCACACGCGCACGCTGCTGACCGCCAGGCTTACGCAGGTATGGCTCAGCGAAACGGGTGTCAATGCGCTGATCCTGCTTCCGGCAGGGATCATCTACGGGATCAAGACCGGTGTCGATCCGCTGTTCTATGCACGTCTGGTCGTAGTATGGCTCACCCTGTCGATCCTGCCGATCGCTGTGGTCAGCTGGGTCTCCACACTGCTGATCCGACTGTCCGCTCTCTGGAAGCGCCGTGAAATGGTTGCGACCGTCTGCGGTATCGTATTCCTCGTCGGATACATGTTCCTGTGTATGAACATGGGCATGTTCGTCGGTGATAACGGCGGCGCGACAGACGCGCTGACGAAGTTCATGCTCAGCCAGCAGGGCCGGATAGAAACCATGTTCTCCTTCTTCCCGCCGCTCAGGTGGGCAGCGTCCGGACTGCTTGGCGACTACGGTCAGCTCCTGCTGTTCTTGGGTGTATCCCTGGTGGGTGCGGTCCTGACAGTACTCGGGATCGGCTGCATCTATCGCAAGCTTTCGCTTATGCAGGGCGAGACATCAGCCGTTCCGACAAAGCGGAGTAAAATCGGGAATGCGTCGTATGCAAATGCATCTGTTTTCCGTGCCTGCTGCCTGAGGGAGTGGCGTGCTCTGGTGCGCGTGCCGACCTATGCGGTCAACACGCTGCCGACCGCCTTCATGCCGGTGTTCATGATCTTCGTCTTCTACTATGCGTTCAGCAGGACGGGCGACCTGAACCTGTCGGAAGAGATCACCGGAGCGTCCGCTGGGATTCCCGCAAGCCTGATTGTAGGCGGCATGGCCGCGCTGATGGCTTATATGATGGGCATCAATCCGGCAGCCGCGTCCGCCGTGACCCGTGAGGGCCGCGGACACGATCTGCTTATGTCCCTGCCGATCCCGGCGA
Source organism: Clostridia bacterium (assembly GCA_017430225.1). GTDB lineage: Bacteria > Bacillota > Clostridia > Christensenellales > Aristaeellaceae > UBA4246. The sequence continues at coordinate 65,591 of JAFRNK010000029.1, forward strand.
GGACGAACGTGATGGCGAAACTGACTGTCACCTACGGGATCTCGCTCTGCGGCGCTCTGGCCGGAACGATCGTCATTATGGCCCTGCTGCCGTCCATGGCGGGATACGCCGTCCTGGCCTTTGTGCTGTGCGCGCTGTATGGATTCGCGACGACCGCGCTGGCCCTCTCTCGTGATGTACGCCATCCGCGCCTGGACTGGGTGACAGAACAGGAAGCGATCAAACAGCAGTCAGGCGTACTGATCGGCCTGCTGATCAGCTGGGGTATACTGATCGCGCTGGGTGTCATCAGTTTCTTCCTGATCACGATCGATATCAACGTGTACCTGTATGCCGCGGTCATCGCCGTCATTGAAGCAGTCGTCTGCTGGCTGGCTTACCACCGGCTGATGAAAGCCGCGAACGAGTGCCTGAACCCGAAATAATGCCGGCATCGCAATTGACACTGCTGCCGCGTTATGGTATATTTACTAACAAGTGAGAACCAATTTTACGGAGGTGTGATTATGGTCCCGTATCTTTTCCTGGTCATTGTCATCTTCTTTGTGCTGATTCTGTTCTTTACGATCTTCCCGATCGGGCTGTGGATCCGTGCCCGCGCTTCGGGTGTGCCGGTTCGCATTTCCGCGCTGATCGGTATGCGGCTGCGCCACATCTCGCCCCAGAAAATCGTGGACAGCTATATCCGGGCACGTAAAGCCGGCCTGGACCTGACCACTGATGAACTTGAAAACCACTATCTGGCTGGCGGTAACGTCGAAAGGGTCGTCAGCGCGCTGATCTCCGCCCATCAGGCGGGCATCAATTTGGCGTTCAAAACTTCCTGCGCCATCGACCTTGCTGGCCGCAACGTGCTGGAAGCCGTGCAGATGAGCGTCGTCCCGAAGGTCATCGAGACCCCGCCCGTCGCCGCGATCGCGAAAGACGGTATCGAACTCCGCGCCAAAGCGCGAGTCACCGTTCGCACCAATATCGACCGCCTAGTCGGCGGTGCCGGTGAAGAGACGATCATCGCCCGTATCGGCGAAGGTATCGTTACCACGATCGGTTCTTCCCTCTCTCACGAAGCAGTGCTTGAGAATCCTGACCTGATTTCCCAGACCGTGCTCGGCAAGGGTCTTGACGCCGGTACGGCGTACGAGATCCTCTCCATCGATATCGCGGACGTGGACGTCGGCCGCAACGTCGGCGCGCAGCTGCAGATGGACCAGGCGGAAGCGGATCGCCGCATCGCCCAGGCCAAGGCGGAGGAACGCCGAGCGATGGCTGTCGCTCACGAGCAGGAAATGAAAGCCTCCGTCCAAGAGATGCGTGCGAAGGTCGTCGAGGCCGAGGCCCAGGTGCCGCTGGCCATGGCGGAAGCGCTCAAGACCGGCAAGCTCGGCGTGATGGACTATTACAAGATGCAGAATACCATCGCGGATACCGATATGCGTAACGGCATCGCCCACGCGGCTGCCCCGACTGTCAACAACAACGCTGACGCTGTCAAGAAGTCTTAAGGAACAACCGTCTGAAAAGGAGTACGACCTATGGAACTAGTCGTATACCTGATCATCGTAGTGATTGTGATGATGGTTAGAGCGTCGAGCAACAGCAAAAACGCGAACCAGAAACGTCAGGGGCCTGCGGCACAGAACCGTCAGGCTCCGGTACGGAATGCGAAGCCTGCACAAAAACCGCTGACGCAGGATGAGATCAGGAAAGCGGCGGAACTGCTCATGAAGAAGCAGCAGCCAAAGCCTGCACAGCCGACCGTCAAAACAAAGACACCGAAAGTGACGCCGCAGCCGGCGGCGAGCTTCAAAACGAGCGAACCGGAAGACGAAGGCTTCTTCCAGGGAATGTCCTTCGGCGATGAAGGCATCGATCCGTGCCATGACGAAATGTATGAACAGAGGACGCCGCTTGCAGACCCGGCGGACCCGGCGCCTGCATTCCAGCTCCAGTTCACGCCGAACAGCGTGATGAACGGTGTCATCATGAGCGAAGTGCTCAATCGACGCGTATAAAATATGAAACTCACCGGGCTGACTGGCTGATTGCCATCGGCCCGGTGACTGTTTCTTTTTCGAGGTTAGAAGTATGTTTGTGATATCACAGGACGGCAGCGGGGATTTCACGACGATACAGGCGGCAGTTGACGCCGTGCCGGACAGCGGCACGGAACAGACAGTCCTGACCGTGAAGGCCGGCACTTATCGGGAGCGTGTCGTCGTCAACAAGAATCACCTGCGCCTTGTGGGCGAGGATCGCGACCGGACAGTCATCACCTGGAGCGCCTGCGCGAAAGACACCTATCCGGACGGGACGGAGAAAGGGACTTTCCTTTCCGCTTCGGTCATCGTGACGGGCACTGACGTGACATTGGAAAACCTGACGATCCGCAACGACGCGGGGGATGGCAGGGTCGTCGGCCAGGCGGTGGCGCTCTTTGCCGCGGGTGACCGGGCCGTTTACCGCAACTGCCGCCTGATCGCGCACCAGGATACGCTGTTCACCGGTCCCCTGATGCCGACCGTGATCGAGGATATCGCGCCGAGAGAAGGCGACGCGGAACGCAAACCCGCCTGCAACGAGTGCACGGAGACCTACAGCCGTGAGTATTTCGAGAACTGTTATATCCAGGGTGATATCGACTTCATTTTCGGTTCTTACCGCTGCTGGTTCGAGCACTGCACCCTGTACATGAACGAGCGCGGCGGTTGGTATACTGCCGCGAATACTCCGGAAACGCAGCCGTACGGCTATGTCTTCCATCAATGCACACTGACCGGAACATGCGCGGAGGGCAAAGCATATCTGGGACGCCCCTGGAGGCGGTTCGCCCGTACCGTGTTCCTGGACTGCGATATGGATCAGTGCGTCGCGCCGGAAGGTTTTACCGACTGGGACGATGTCCGGATCATCACGGAACGCTATGCCGAGTATGGGACGACCGGTGTGCGGGCCGACCTGAGTAAGAGGAATCCTCGCCAGAAACGGCTGACCGAAGAGGAAGCCCGCAGTTTTACGGTTGCCGGAGTGCTCGGCGGGAATGATCATTGGAACCCGGAACTGACAAATATGGAGATTGAACGATATGAAACTGATTTATGCATCATCGCGCAGCTGCACCGTACTGGTTGATTCCGAAGGCGATTATTTTGCGAGGAAACCGTATCACCTGACCCTGAATGGGCAGGAGGTCGATCATGCCCAGGAGGCGGTCGTCTCAGTATACGGACTTTGGCCGGATACGGAATACGAGCTGGAGTACGGTACTCCGGACGGCGAGGCAGAACGCCTGGCGTTCAGGACCAAGCCGGAGACCTGCACTTTCGACGTCCGGCGTTTCGGCGCCAAAGGCGACGGGGTCGCGTACGACACAGCGGCGATCCAGACGGCGATTCTTTGCTGCCCTGAGGGCGGACGCGTGCTGCTGCCCGCCGGAAAGTACCTGACCGGGCCGCTCTTCCTGAAGAGCCATATCACGATCGAGATGAAAAAGGATGCCGAACTTCGGCTGACTACGGACATCAGCCGCTTTGGTGTGCTGCCGGGCGTGACGCGCACGACGGACGAGCAGGGGGAAGTGCTGCTGGGCAGCTGGGAAGGAAACCCCCTGGATACCTATGCTTCCGCCCTGACCGGCATCGGAGTCACGGACGTTCAGATCATCGGTGAGGGAATCGTGAACGGCTGCGCGCCGGATGGCGAATGGTGGACCAAGTACCGGAAGACGCCGGTCGGGCCCTACCGGCCGAGGCTGTTCTATCTCCGGGACTGCGAGCATATCACTGTTCAGGGCATTACGTTCCGCAACAGCCCTGCGTGGAACCTGCATCCGACTTTTTCCAGCGATCTCAGTTTCCTGAACGTACGGGTCGTGGCGCCTGCCGACAGCCCGAATACAGACGGGTTCGATCCGGAAAGCTGTGACGGTATCCGCATGTACGGCACCGTGTTCTCGGTCGGCGACGACTGCATCGCGCTCAAGGCCGGCAAGATCTATATGGGAATGACGTATCAGACGCCCTGCCAGAACATCGAGATCGCCTGGTGCCAGATGCTCGACGGCCACGGCGGGGTAACGGTGGGCAGTGAAATGTCCGGCGGTGTGAACCACGTGCGCGTGCATCACTGCCGCATGGTCTGCAACGACCGCGGACTGCGCATCAAGACGAGGCGCGGCCGCGGAAAGACCGCAGTGATCGACGAGATACGGTTCGAGGATGTGAAAATGATCGGCGTCAAGGCGCCGTTGGTGGTCAACGCCATGTATTACTGTGATCCGGACGGCAAGACCTCTTTTGTGCAGAGCCGGGAGAAGCAGCCGGTGGACGACGGTACGCCGACGATCGGGACGATCGTGTACGAGCGCGTCGAAGCCACAGAGTGCTCTTCGTGCGCGGCCTATATCCTCGGTCTGCCGGAACGGCCGGTGGAGGAAATCGCACTGCGCGATTGCAGCTTCAGTTTCAAGGACAATGCAACCCCGATGGTCCCTGCCATGGCGAATGGCGTCGAAGCGTGCGTGGGCCAGGGAGTTATCGCGAACTATGTGAAAACCCTCCGCCTTGAAAACGTGAAGACGGAGGGTATCCAGGGAGAAAGGCTTCAGTTGAATGACGTCAGTGTGATCATTGACGCATAGCGACAGTATTGTTTTTCGGTCCGCCGGCAGGCTGGTTCTTGCCGGCGGCTGCTTTTTGCTCAAAATTATACGGCAGCAGCCCGTCCAGCTGCATTTTCTTGACCAGCGCGTCCGCCTGGGAGCGCATGTCGTTCGCGTTGTCTGTTTCCAGCTGATCAATAATCTGCTGGAGCGCCTGCGGGAGCACACCGGAGAAGACATCTTCCGTCGCTTTGACAGCGGCTTCAGAGGTCGGGGAAGACAGGGACAGGGACTGCATGTATTTGCTGAGAAGTTCATCCGTCATGGGCAGGTAGCAGTCCTTGAGTGAGCGGACACAGGCCAGGCGGGTTTTTTCGGGCGACTGGAGCAGTACTTTGCGGATTTTGGAAAGCTTTTCAGCGATGTTGCGCAGCGAAGGGGTGATCCTGGAGTTCTGCAGCTGGCTGGCCAGCGTTTCCAGACGATAGATTTCTGTGGCGAGGTCATTGAGAAGCGGGTTTTCTTTTTTCTTCGGCTGCTTGCGTTCTTCCACTCCGGCGTGGATCTCGTCGATCAGGGCGGCAATGCGCGGGAGGTCGTCTTCACGGATCAGGCGCAGGTTGCTGTCCGCCTGAGCACTCCAGGCGCGGCTGCCGCTTCTGGCGGCGGGAATGCTGCTCAGGTAGGAGTTCAGGTCCCGGTGCGTGGCCTGGAGTACGGGCAGCATATGCTGGCTGACCAGGTTCGGGTGCGCAAAGAGCGCGTTGAACAGGCTTTCCAGATAATTCTCGAGCGAAGTGAGCACACCGAGTGCCTCATGCGTCTGGTTGACTTCGTCCTGAATAATGGTCGAGGGATCGATCAGATCACGCAGGAACATTCTGACACGGCTGGAGGGATCCGGACTGGGGCCCAGGATGTCCTGCATGAACGATCCGAAGGCTTTGGAGCGGGCAGAACTCATCTTGCGCTGCCTGGCCGTGGGGGAATCGGCGTCCTGGAGCAGGGACATGGCCTGCCGCGTATCGCGCAGCAGGGCATCGCCTTCCTGGCACATGTAAGCGAAAGGCATGTAGGATTCGTCCAGTACGAGCATTTTGAGCCCCTGATGGACGAAGGGCTGACGCTGTCCGAACATCCCCTTTTTCTTCATCTTTTCTATATTGCGCGGTACCGCAAGGTGCGATATGCGCATCAGTTTTGCCGCCTGGGTAACGGGCATGGCCGGAAGGCCTTCAAAAACCTCCATCAGGCGTTTGTGCTGCTTGGAAAGCGGGTTGAACAGGCTCATTGCTGTCTCCTTTCAGGGATACGGAGTATTAAATATTGTACACTCAAATGTCTTTTGTTTCAATGCTTTTTTTACAGTCGACGGTATCAATTATTCTCAAACTGTGTTATAATGCTTCGCGTGCTGTGCCGGGATGCAGCACAGAATGACGAACTACGGAAGGAACAAAGTATGAACAGAAAAGAGATTGGGGAAATCAAGCGCAGGCTTGACAAGGATAAAGGGAATATCAGCGCCGTCAGGGGCTGCTATGTGAATGCGAAGGGCGAGGTTATTTCGGTTTTCCGCCGCGCGGTCGGGATGATGAGCGAAGACGAACAGAAGCAATACTACGCCCTGTTCAGAAAAGTGCTGAGCGGCGTTCCGGGGAAGACCGGGATCGACGTGGTGTTTACGGCGGATCAGATGACGCAGGGACAGGCGCATCCGCTGCTGATGGAACTGCGCGATTCCGCGCTGTCCGACGAAGGCGCGGTCAGTGAACTGTACCAGCGCATCATCGACCATTACCATTCGGAGGACGATTACGCGATCCTGCTGTTGAGCGATATATATGATGTGCCGCAGCGCAGCGCTGACGGCCACCGCCGCGAGGACGAGGACGGCATCTTTACCTATGTGCTTTGCTGCGTATGCCCGGTCAAACAGGCGAAAGCCGGCCTGATGTACAGCGCAGAGGATCAGGATTTCCGTGACATGTCCTGCGGCCGGACACTCAGCGCGCCGGAACTCGGATTCATGTTCCCGGCGTTTGACGACCGGACGAGCAACATTTACAACGCCCTGTATTATGTGCGCAACGCGAATGACATTCACGAGGATTTCGTGGATGCGGTGTTCGCCACCGAACTCCCGATGCCGGGCCCAGTCCAGAAAGCGGCGTTCGAGGATATCCTGCAGGAGACACTGAAAGAAGACCTGAGTTTCCCGGTCATGCAGGCCGTCAGCGACAGGCTGCGGGAGAATGTGGAAATCAAAAAGCAGGACAAGAGCGGTGAAACACCGGTCATTTCCGCGCCTGAGGTCAAGACGATCCTTGCGGACTGCGGGCTGCCCCTCGAAAAACTGGAAGCGTTTGACGACGCGTATGAGAAGCAGTTTGGCCGGGGTGCGAGCCTGAGTGCCGCAAACATCGTGGATACAAAGTGCCTGCGGGTGAAAACTCCGAACGTATCGATCCAGGTGAATCCGGATTTCAGCGACCTGGTGGAAACGCGGGTCATCGACGGGAAAAAATATATCCTGATCCGCGCCGAAGAGGACGTCCAGATCAACGGCGTCGCGGTCAGCATCCTGGAAGAATGAGCGGGCATGATTTGAGAAATAGACGGTTTTTGGCCATACAAGTCAAAAAATGTTTGCGCTGTCAATAATTGTACAACAAAATTATAAATTTTTTCCTTCAAAACGCATATCTGGTGCAGGATTCTTCAAAAAAACATAGAATATTACGTATTGTAAAAAAGACCGTCCTGTCTGAGGATGGTAAAAAGTGTATGGAGGATGAGTTTATGACCAAAAAGGATATGATCCACGCAATTTCTGAGAAGACCGGTATGCCCCTGAAGGAATCCGAAACGGCGTTTACCGCGATGGTAGAAATCATTATCGCTGAGATCGCCGCCGAGAAGAAAGCGAGCGTCAGCGGCCTGGGCACTTTTGAGGTCCGCAATCGCAGCGCCCGCAAGGGTCGCAACTTCCGTACTGGTGCTGCCGTTAAGATTCCCGAGAGCAATTCTGTCGGCTTCCGCGCGGGCAAGAATCTGAAGGAAATCGTCAATAAGTAATCTTTACGTAGTCTTTGAATGTTTCAGGCGCTGCACCGGATGGGGCAGCGCCTTTTTTTTGCATTGCAATGCCACTTGCCTGTGAAATATGCCGGATATTTGGCTGGATTTACCCACTTTTCCGGAAAAAAGGTTGCATTATTCTGAAAAGCTGGTATACTGTTGCCATCCGGATGCATGTGAATTGTTCCGGGATACTTGAAAGGAAGGGAAAACGATGTATCAGTACGCGGCTCAGAACCGGCATGCGACGGGTAATTTCCGTCTCAGGTACAAGGTATTGCTGATAGCGGCAGTTTTACTGCTGGCAGCAACTGTCGTGCTGGCAGTCATGACGATATCGGGCAACAGTTTTAAATCGCGCAGCCGGGACGCATATACCCAGGCGATGACCAATAACGTTTCGAATGCGATCTCAGTCGTCAACCGCATGGACAGCGTCACGGTGTCCACGACATCACAGCGTTTGGGCGTGATCCGGCAATACGTCTACGCGATGGAGCAGCTCAACCGCATCAGCATCCAGATGTTCGGCGAAGGGCAGGGCCGGTATGTGCCGGACGACGCCTTTACCGCGCTGTATCAGGATCTTGATAACTATGAGATGCTGGTCCAAAGCGCGAAAAGTTCCACGGTGGAGACCCGGGAGCTTCTGATCACGCACCTGAAACTGGTGCAGGGATATATTACGGGACAGCTTGTCAGCTGATCGTCGAGGCACTGGCGACGAAGGCGCCGGGGAAGGCGGAAGTCAGTTCTCCTGCTGCCAGTCGCGCCTTGGCGTCGGATTCGTAAGCGCCATAGACGACCGCGCCGCTGCCGGTCATCTGCACATAGAGCGCGCCGCTCGCTTCGAGGGCGCGTTTTATTGTGTCCAGCTTTGGCTCGAGTTTCACCGAAGCGTGATAGAGCATGTTCCCCCCAAACCGGGCTGCGCCGGAAACATCGCCGCCGGACAGGCGGGCGAGGAGTGATGATACGTCCGGCGGGGAGCTGGGTTCTCTGTCGGAAAGCGAATATACGCGACCGGTATTGAGGCCTTCTGTGGCTTCTACCAGCACCAGCGGTATCCCTGCCGGGATCGTGACCGGTGTCAGGATTTCGCCGATCCCCTGTACGCGCATCGGAGCGCCGTTCAGGAAAAAAGGCACGTCCGCACCTAAACGCAGCGCGATCCCGGCGAGCGTGTCTATATCCAGATCAAGCTTCCAGAGCCGGTTCAGCAGTTTCAGCGCAGCGGCGGCATCGCTGCTGCCGCCGCCCATGCCGGCTCCCTGGGGTATGCGCTTGACGAGGGTCAGTTTTGCGCCTGCGTTAGGCGCGTAGAAGCGCAGCGCCTGCGCGGCGCGGAAGACCAGATTATCTTCCGCCGATCCCTGAACCGGTTGGCCGACGACCGTAAGCGACAGCTCGTCCGAAGGCGAGGCGTACAGGGTGTCATAAAGCGAGATCCGCTGCATGAGCATGTCGAGCAGGTGATAACCGTTGTCGGTCTTTCCGGTGACCGCCAGGCACCAGTTGATTTTTGCGTGAGCCTGGATCCTCAGACATCCTGTCAGTCGCATTTCTTACTCCTTTATTGAGGCCGTCATGGAAGCTGCCGGTGCGGAGGGAAGTGTGAATTCAAATGCCGCGCCGATGTCGCTGCTGACGAGCGCAATATGTTCGCTGTGCTTTTCGATGATCTTTTTGCAGATGGCCAGTCCGAGGCCGGTCCCCTGACCGGACGTGTGTGCTTTGTCCGCTTTATAGAAACGGTCGAAGACGTGTGGCGCGTCCTCCGCGCTGATACCGGGGCCGGTATCGGAGATACGGAAGACGGTCTTGCCCTGTTCAGTGCGGGTGCTCAGCGTGATGCGGCCGCCGTCGGGCGTAAACTTGAGCGCGTTGTCCAGCAGATTGACCAGCACCTGGGTGATCCTGTCACTGTCAGCGTGGACACGGCATTGCCCGTCCGGGAAATCCGCTTCGATCTCGATCTGGTGGTCTTCGATCTGCGCTTCCTTGGTGATCAGTACCCGGCGCGCGAGCTCGTTGAGGTCAAAATCGGAATAATTGAGCGGGATATCGTCCCGTTCGATGCGGGAAAGGCTGAGCAGGTCGGAGACGAGATTGGAAAGGCGCTGCGTCTCTTCGAGGGCGACTGAAAGGTATTTGTCCTCGTCTTCCTTGGGGAAGGTGCCGTCCTGAATGCCCTGCAGATAGCCCTTCACAGAGGTCAGCGGCGAGCGCAGCTCGTGGGAAACGTTCGCGATGAAATCGCGTCGGGAAGTCTCCAGCGACTCCATCTGTACTGCCATGTCGTTGAACGAAGAGGCCAGCGCGCGGATCTCCCGGGTACCGGTTTCCGGTGCTCGGATGGAGAAGTTTCCCTGGGCGATGGCGTTGGCGGATAACTCCATTTGGGTCAGGGGACGCGTCAGCTGCCGCGCAAGCCACAAAAACAGGATCACCGCCAGCACAGTCGCTGCCAGGGAGGCAATCAGGACAGGCATGAGCGTGCGCCGGAAATTGGTATTGATGGTCTGGGCAGCGGTCTGGATGACGACAGCGCCCATTACGCGCCCTTCCTGTTTCCAGGGGATCGCGACGGTGAACATGGTACCGCTGTCGGTGCGGGTCGTGATTTCGACTTCCTGACCGGCGACGACGCTGTTGAGTGTATCGTTGAGTTCGTCGCTGTTGAGGGTGGACAGGACTTCCTGATCGTTCAGGAGGCTCGGGTCGATGTATACCAGGACGCGTCCCGTCCGGTCAATGATGATACAGTAAGAGGAGTACTGGCTGTACAGGTTCTGCAGTTTCCACTCGATGTACTGTTTGGTACTGGCGGAATAGCCGAAAGTCATCGTAAGCGGGTTGTACCGGGATTCGCTCGCGAGATAAGCGAGGTCCTGGCCGTGGCTTTTGAGCGTGTTCAGCATGCGGGAGCGGTTCTGTGACAGGGAACTCGTATAAAAGACCGAAAACAGAACCAGGATAAAAACCAAGAGTACGATCAGGAATACGCTGATCAGGCGCGTAAACATACTGCGCATGCTTACTGTACCTCGAATTTATAGCCGACGCCCCAGACAGTTTTGATCTGCCAGCCGAGTTCCTCGCTTCCGGTCATTTTTTCGCGCAGGCGCTTGATGTGCTGGTCGACGGTACGGCTGTCGCCGAAGAACTCGAAGCCCCAGACCTGCTCAAGCAGCTGCTCGCGGGTGAATACGCGGTTCTTGTGCGAAGCCAGGAAATAGAGGAGCTCCAGTTCCTTGGGCGGCATGTCGAGCTGTTTCCCGCGGTATTGGACTTCGTAGGTGTTCAAGCTGACGGTGAGCCCCGGCCAGGAAATCGTATTCGGCTCGCTCTCCGTCGCGGCGCTGCGGCGCAAGACCGCTTTGACGCGGGCGACGAGCTCCTTGTTGTCGAAGGGCTTGGTGATGTAATCGTCTGCGCCAAGTTCCAGCCCGAGCACCTTGTCAAAGGTTTCGTCTTTG
>JAFRNK010000030.1 GCA_017430225.1 Clostridia bacterium
ACGAATAAATCGGGTTTTAACATCAAATGCTCCGTCCAGAGAGGGCGGAGCATTTTTATTCGGGATAGAGTGTTGGAGATTTGTGTTCACAATGCGCGGTGTCAGTCGAACAGTTCCTCCGCGTTGTCGTTGGTCAGGGCACGGGCGGTATCCTCACCGTATTCCTTGACGAGTGCGTCGTAGCACTGCGCCATGCAGGGTTCGCGGCCGGGCATGTCGTGCGTGTCAGTGGAGACGTAGTCGATCAGATCGTTCTTCATGACGTTTTGATCCAGTGCTTGCGCAGGAAGCCCTGTTTGCGGACGAAAAGGCTGCAGTTGACCTGCATCCGGACGCCGTAGCGGTCGCGGAGCTCCTCGACTTTTTTCACGTCGGACAGACACATATAGCGTTCGATGTGGGCGAAAACAGGAAAATAGCCCGCGTTACGGATTTTCTGGGCGGCTTCACAGAGCCGCTCATATTTTTCACCCGGCATGAATTCGATCAGGGCGTATTCGCTGCCGGCCAGCGTGAAAGCTTTCTTCTCCCGCAGGTAGCGGGCGGTCGCGTCCGTATAGAGGATCTCGTGGCCGGTATAGATCTGCATGTGCAGGCCTTCCTGACTGATGAAAGCGCGCGCTTCCTCGAAGTGGGCGAGGTAATCGTCCATGGGGAAGTGCTGCTGGCCGGGCGTGATGTGCGAGGAAGCGACCAGGCGGGTGATATGGTTTTCCTCAAGCTTCCGGAGGAGAGCAAACATGGTCTCCTGTTCCGTGCAGCCGTCGTCGACGCCGTAGATGAAATGGTTGTGCATGTCTGTGAACATGGAATCGACCTCGGTGAATTCATTAAGTCAAGGGGATGAAGAGACGGGATTCAGGAAGTAAAGAAAGTTCATCATATCTGGTGAATTATGAACCAATCTTTGAGCACAAAAACAGAGCTGTTGCGGTGCGCAACAGCCCCTGTTTGTTCATTACTCTTCGTCCTCGCCGTCTTCGTCTTCTTCCGTATCTTCGGGGAAGAGAGGCTTATGGCAGTTGGGGCAGAGGTAATCCTCGTCAAAGTCGAAGCGCTCGACATCGAAGACCATCACTTCGCCGCAGTAGGGGCAGGCGTATTCGACGGTTCGGTCGTCTTCATCGTCGTCCTCGTCGCCGTCATCTTCGTCGTCTTCGTCATCGTCGCTCATGTCGCCGTAGATGTCTTCTTCCATATCGGAAAGATCTTCGTCGATGCTTTCCATATACTCGTTCAGCTCATCCAGCGCTTTGTGGAGCTCGTCGTTGTCCTTTGCCAGTTCGTCCATGACGTCCAGCATTTTGAGCATCAGCTTGTTTTCCGGCTTGGAATCGTCCAGCTGCATGCCCTCTGCGAGGCCGCGCAGAAACGCGACGCGGTCAGTCAGTTCACTCATGTGTTGTCCTTTCCTCAGGCTCTGCTGAGATACTCGCCGCTGCGGGTGTCGATCTTGATGACGTCGCCGATGTTGATGAACAGCGGGACCATCAGTTCGTAACCGGTTTCCACGGTGGCGGGCTTATAGGTGTTGGAAGCGGTGTCACCCTTGAAGCCGGGCTCGGTCTGGGTCACTTCAAGGTCTACGAAGTTCGGCGCTTCGACGGAGAAGGCCTTGCCCTTGAAGTAGCGGATCGTGACGCTCATGTTCTCTTTCACGTACTTGACCGCGTCTTCCACGGCGTCCTTGCCCAGAGGTTCCTGCTCGTAGGTTTCGGGATCCATGAAGTAATAGAGATCGCCGTCATTGTAGAGATACTGCATTTCCTTGGTGTCGATGATCGCGCGGGGCATCTTGTCGGTGGGGTTGAAGGTGCGCTCCACGACAGCGCCGGTCATGACGTTCTTGATCTTGGTACGTACGAAGGCCGCGCCTTTGCCCGGCTTCACGTGCTGGAAGTCAACGATGTTCCAAACGCCGCCATCCCATTCGATGGTAATGCCTTTTTTGAAATCACCTGCGGTAATCATGCTGGATTCCTCCGTTTCAGTTGTAGTTTTAGATTTATATAAGGCAGCCGATCAGAGGATCAGCAGATCCTTCGTAAAGTAGACCAGCGTCTCGGACTGCTTAGCGCCGATAACACAGGTATTCTCGATGCGCACGCCGCCGACGCCGGGCACATAGATGCCGGGCTCGACCGTCATGGTCGTGTTTTCGGTCAGGATGTCGTGGCAGATGGGGGACAAGCGCGGATTCTCATGGATGTCGATGCCCACGCTGTGGCCGAGGCCGTGGCCGTAATACTGGCCGTAGCCCGCGCCGCCGATGATGTCCCGGGAGATCTTGTCGATATCGCTGGCTACTAGTCCGGCGTGCATGGCGTCCTGGCAGGTTTGCTGGGCTTCCAGCACGATGCCGTAGATCTTTTTGAGCTCGGCGCTGGGTTCGCCCAGGGCCAGAGTGCGGGTCATGTCCGCGTCATAGCCGCCTTTCCGTGCGCCGAAGTCCAGGGTGATCATGTCGCCCTTCTTCAGTTTGCGCGGCCCGGGAATCGCGTGGGGGAGAGAACCGTTTTCTCCGGAGGCCACAATTGTATCGAATGCCAGGCCGTCTGCGCCGAGCTTGAGCATTTCAAACTCCAGGGCGATGCGGATGTCGGTCTCGGAAACGCCTTCCCTGATGACGGGCAGGATGTTGTTGAGCGCTTTGCAGGAAATGTCGCATGCTTCGCGGATCAGCGCGAGCTCGGACGGTTCCTTGACGCGGCGCACCTGCTCGGGCTCGCCGTTCAGGGCGGTCATCGTGAAGCCCGGCATGTCCTTCTGCATGTTTTCGAAAGCCTTGACCGTGACTTCGTCCGCCTCAAAACGGATGGCGTTGACGTGATGGCCGGAGAGATACTCATAAGCCAGAGCGGCGTGGCGCTGGCCGGTCTTGATCTCAAGCACTTCGAAACCGGGGGCCTGGCGGGTGACCTGCTCCGTGTAGCGGGAATCCGTTACGACAGCGCAGAACCCGTGGCTGATGATGACAGCGCCTTCTCCGGTATAGCCGGAGACATAGAACATGTTGCTGGGCTTTGTCAGATAGATGGCTTCATTCTCAAGGAGCTTTGCGAGCTCGATGATTCTTTCTGCCCGTGTTTTCATGCGTTCATTTCCCTTTCGTCAGGCGGTTTGGGCACCCCAAAACGGCTGCCCTATATACCTGACGTGTTATTATAGCACAGGATTTGCATGAGCGCTACTGTTTTTTTTGAAATCTGTAAATTTCCGACATTCTTTTGCCTTTTTGCGTAAATCATGTTATCATGTTCATGCGGCATCATATGACAGGACGATTTGGCCGCTGGAGGGACACGTATGAGCATTAACTGGTACCCGGGCCATATGGCGAAGGCGAAGCGCCAGCTGAGCGATCAGGTGGCGAAAGCGGACGTGATCGTGGAGCTGTGCGACGCGCGGCTTCCGCGCTCCAGCAGGAATCCGGACCTGAAAGGCATCATCCGGCAGAAGAACCATCTGCTGATCATGCAGAAGAGCGATCTCGCGGACGAAACGGAAACGGCGCGGTGGCTCAGGTATTTCCGCTCGCAGGGCCTGAAGGCGGCCGCAATTGACGTGAACAAGCAGTACAAGCAGGTGCTGCGGATGATCCAGGCGGAAGCGCAGGAGCGCATCGACCGGGCGAAGGAGCGCGGGATCAACAAGACGGTGCGTGCGATCGTGGTCGGTGTGCCGAACGTGGGAAAATCCACGCTGATCAACCGCCTGTACGGCAGCGCTGTGCGCGAAGTCTCCGACCGGCCCGGCGTTACCCGCGCGAACCAGTGGGTGCGCGTATCCCCTTATCTGGAGATCCTGGATACTCCCGGCCTGCTCTGGCCGCGCCTGGACGATCAGAAAGCGGCGCTACGCCTTTCCTATATCGCGGCGGTGCGCGACGACATTCAGGATATTTTCGCGCTGGCGATCAGCCTGCTGGACGATATGATGGACATGAAGCCGGAAGCGGTGACAGCGCGCTTTAAAGTCGACGACGCGTCGCTGCGCGGACAGGCGCTGCTGGATGCGGTCTGTTACGGCCGCGGATTCCTGCTGAAGGGAAATCAGCCGGACGAGGAGCGGGGCTGCCGCGTCGTATTGGAAGAATTCCGCAGCGGCAAGCTGGGACGCATTACCCTGGAGAGCGCGCCGGAGGCTGAGGCATGAACGCGAGGAGAATCGAACGCCTGAATACCCTGTGCGCTACAGACGGGCCGCTCTGGGAGCAGGGAATCGTCTTTGCGGGCATGGACGAGGCAGGCCGCGGCCCGCTGGCGGGCAACGTGGTCGCTGCCTGCGTCATCATGCCGCCGGAACCGCTGATCGAGTGGGTGGATGACAGCAAAAAACTGAGCGAAAAACGCCGTGAAACGGTATACGAGGAGATCATGAAAATTGCCCTCTTCGTGGGCGTCGGCCAGGCAAGTCCGGAGGAAATCGACCGGATGAACATCCTGAACGCGACCAAGGAAGCCATGCGGCGAGCGGCCGCAGGCGCTGGTGCGCAGGTTTATCTGATCGACGCGGTCAAGGGCCTCGGACTGGACGGCGAGGAACGCCCCATCATCCACGGCGACGCGGTGAGCTATTCGATCGCGGCCGCGAGCATTGTCGCCAAGGTCACCCGTGACAGGCAGATGCTGGAGGCGGACCGACTGTATCCCCAGTACGGTTTTCTGCGCAACAAGGCTTACGGCACTAAAGAACATATCGAAGCGCTGCGGCAGTACGGGCCCTGCCCCCTGCACCGCAGGAGCTTCATTACGCATTTCGTATGAATACCAGGGGCGTCCTGGCGGAATTACGGGCGGTGGGCTATCTGCGCCGCCACGGGTACAGGATCCGCCACCTGCGCTGGCGCGGGGGCGGCGGGGAAATCGACCTGGTGGCGGAGGAGAACGGCCTGACGGTATTCGTCGAGGTAAAAAGTTCGCCCCGCCTGGGGGATGGCGCGCAGCGTGTTGACAGGGAGAAGATCGCACATCTGCGCTCAGCCGCTGAGGCATATATGCGGCAGAACGGCATGGAAAACTGCCGTTTTGATATCCTCGAAGAGAGTGACGCGGGCTTCCGCCTGATCAGGAACGCGTTTTGATACTAAATCCACGGAGATTGTTTCATGAAGTTTTGGGATCGAATTCCGGCTAAACAGCGAAAATGGGTATGGATCGCCCTTGGGCTGCTGATCGTTTTGATGGCGGTTCTTTTGTGGCCGCGAAACGCGCAGCGTGTACTGACGGGAGAAAACCTGCTCAAGGACGGCGACTTCGCGGAGTACGCTGTGAAAGGCAGCGGAGCGTGGTACGAAGACGCTTACGTCAGCCGGGCTACCTATACGCAGTATGATTTTGTGACGGAGGACGACGGCAGCGTTTCCGCGCATATCACCAATATGCTGGCGAACGACGCGCGCTTTGCTCAGATTGTGAACGTGCGGCCGGACAGCCTGTACTGCCTCGAGGGCGACGTTCGGGCGAGCGCGCAGGGTGGTCTGGGTGCGAACCTTTCCGTTGAAGGTCCCTATGTTTTTTCGGACTCGCTGTACGATCAGCCTGAATGGACGCACTTGCGTCTGTATGGGCGTACGTCTCCCGATCAGCATTCGGTCACGGTATTCGTACGTTTAGGTGGCTATTCCGGCGAAGCAACTGGCGAAGCGTGGTTCAGGAATATCAGTCTCACGGAAGTCGCTGAAGTGCCTGACGGCTATTACGCGAAAGACTGGTTCACGCGGAAATCGCAGGAGTACAACGGCTCAGCGAACGAGGATTCGTATACCGAACCGAACGCAGTCGGCCACGCGGCCCTGATGCTGTTTGCCCTGCTCGTGTATGGCGGGATGGCGTGGTACGCCCTGCGCCGCGCCGATCGGAAAAAGCCGCTGGAAGCGGGAGAACTGCTGGTTCTGGCGCTGTTTGCCCTCGGATTGTTCGTGCGCGTTCTGCTGGCGGTGCTGGTGCACGGCTATGACGTGGACGTGGGCGATTTCAGCGCATGGGCGACCGAGGTTGCCGTCAACGGGCCTGCCAGCTTCTACCGGCTGGATCTGGATCCGGAAATCCGCCGGAGCATGTATATCTGCGACTATCCTCCGGGATACATCCTGGTGCTCGGGGTTGTCGGCCTGCTGGGACAGTGGTTTGCGACCGGAACGACCGAGTTCATGATCAAGATCCCGCCGATTCTGGCTGATCTTGGCATGGCCTTTGTCATTTACCGTGCTTTGGCAGCGCGTGATGAAAAAGGGCGTGGAAAGGGCCGGACTGTAACGACTGCGTTCACCCTCGCGGTGACGGTGCTCTTCCTGTTCAATCCGCTGCTGCTCCTGACCGGCGCGGGCTGGGGGCAGTCTGACAGCGTGATGATGTTCTTCCTGACGCTTACGCTGGTTTTCGGAATGCGCAAAAACTGGACTTTTGCCTTACCCTGCTATGTGCTGGCGGTGCTGATGAAACCGCAGGCGCTGATGTTCGGTCCGCTGGGCCTGGTAGCGTTGTTCCTGCAGTACCGCGAGGTCAAGAAGTCGCCTGAGGAACGCAGCGCGATGCTCAAAGACTTCCTGATCGGTTTCGCGGCGATGCTTGCAGTAGCGGCGGCGGTGGTCCTGCCATTCTGTTGGGGGCACGGCTTCGGCTGGCTGTTCGAACTGTACGGCAAGACCATGTCCTACTATGCTTATGCTACGGTCAACGCGTGCAACCTGTATTTCCTGGTCGGCGCGAACTGGGCCGGGCTGGCCGCGTCCGCGCCTCGCTGGTTCGGATGGACAGCCTTCCTCCTGCTTGGCGTTCCGGCGGGGTGGAGCTGGTATAAACAACGTGGAAATCTCAAAAAAGCAATCATCCCGCTGGCTGCGCTGGCATGCGTTGCGGCGCTGGCAATCGTCGGCACCTTTGTTGAACTGAGCTGGGAATTCTGGTCTACAGCGCTGATGGCGCTGGTGATCGCGCTCGCGCTAGCTCTGTGCGTACAGGCGGGCAGTCTCAGGCACCTTCCGCTGTACGGCGGCCTGTTGATGACCGGCCTGTTCGCCATGGGCGGGATGATGCACGAGCGCTACTTGTTCCCGGCGATCCCGCTGCTGCTCTGGGCATGGCGGATCGAGGACGACGACCGCATCCTCCTGGCGGCTCTGCTGGCCACGGCAGGCTGTTTCCTGAACGTCGGCTGCGTGCTTTCGCGCAACCAGCGCATCGGCGGCTCGAGCGGCCACCTGTCCATCCCGCAGATCGGGCACGTCAGCGATATGGGATTGCTGGAATATCTTTCCGCGTTCGTCAATGTCTGCGCGTTCAGCCTGACCTGCTGGCTCGGATTCGAAGCCGCGGGGGAGAGCTATGCGCCATGGAGAATTCCCGCTGCCGCGCCTTCCGCGATTGATGCCGGGACGGAGAATAAACCTGCCGCTAAAGGTGTCAGCCTCGGCGACTGTGTAGCAGAGGAGGAACTGAACGCACCGTACAAAGCGCGGAAACTGGATCACGCTGACCTCTGCCTGATCCTGGGGATCACAGCGGTATATGCGGCGCTGGCCTTCTTCCATCTCGGCAGTACGACTTCGCCGCAGAACGGTTATGAATTCCATGCCCAATATGAGCCGAATCCTGCTTACACGCTTCCGGCAGAGCAGACGCAGCCCGAGCCGGTAATTCAAGACGAGCCGGATGCTTCCGGTGATCTGTCGATCCGTTCTCAGGCGGCATCCTCCCTATTCACAGTGGCTGAAGCTGAAGAGGAGATCGACCCGGCCTATTGGAACGAAGCGGAAGACTGGCCTTACGAGGGCTGGAACGAGGAAACTGACTGGGAAGGGTATGACGGCGACGACGGATGGACGGACGAATATGAGACGTACGAAGCTTCTACTGATGACGAGTATGTCCTGATCACCGAGTCTGTGACCTTCGACCTGGGACGGGAATATGATGACTTCCGCATGCTGTACATGGGCGGGGTGCACCAGTACGACTGTTCGTTTACTGTAGAGACGAGCGCGGACGGCGTATCCTGGGGGAATGCCTACAACTGCCAGATGGATATCGGCAACCTCTTCCAGTGGTTCTATGTGCGCAGCTACCGGGGAACCAGCCGTTTCTCCCTGGACGGACGATATGTGCGCCTGACGGCACAGGACGCGGGCCTCACCCTGATGGAAGTCCTTTTCCGCGACGCTGAGGGAAACGTCCTGCCGGTCAGTTCCGCTGTCAGCTCTACCGGGAACGACGTGAGCGCGCTGATCGACGAGCAGGATACGCTCCGGGGCGAGCCCGGCTGGTTCAACAGCATGTATTTCGACGAGATCTACCATGCCAGGACAGGCTATGAACACTTCATCGGCATGACGCCGTATGAAACGACGCATCCGCCGCTGGGCAAGGTGTTTATCAGCTGGTGCATCGGCATCTTCGGCATGACGCCCTTTGGCTGGCGTTTCGCCGGAACGCTGGCCGGTGTGCTGATGCTGCCGGGACTGTATCTGCTTGCGCGGCTGCTGTTCAGGAAGCGCCGCTACGCCATACTGTGCTGCCTGATGCTGACGCTGGACACCCTGCACTACACGCAGACGCGCCTTGCGACCATTGACAGCTTCGTGGTGCTGTTTATCATCTGGAGCTATTACTTCATGTTCCGGTGGATGTTCGTCGATTTCTTCGGGCAGCCGTTGCGCAGGACGATCGTGCCGCTGGCTTTGTCCGGCCTGATGATGGGCCTGGCAGTCGCCAGCAAATGGACGGGCTGCTACGCGGGCGTCGGATTGGCGATCCTGTTCTTCATCAGTGTCGGGCGCCGCTGGTATGTGATCCAACGCGCAAAAGAACAGACAGACGGCGGAGAACGAGCTGACGCTGCCCGGGAGCAGGGATTAAAGCGCCTGCTGATCACCGTGGCAAGCTGCTTTATCTGGTTCGTGGCCGTTCCCGCAGCGATCTATTACGCCTCCTATATCCCGTATTTCGCGCCGAACGGAGGGGTCACCCTGAAGCGTATCATCCAGGCGGCGGAAGGAATGTTCAATTACCATTCTAGCCCGGGCCTGGGCATGGACCACCCCTATTATTCGCCCTGGTATGAGTGGCCGTTTGCAGTCGTCAAACCCATGTATTATGCCGCGGACAGCTATGAAACCGCGGGCTATGCGTCCAGCATCCTGGCCTTCGGCAATATCGCCGTATGGTGGGTTGGGTTCGCGTGCATGCTGGCGACGCTGGCTGCCTGCCTGTGGAAGCAGTTTGGCGGCCTGCGGCGGGGTTATCTCCCGGATGCCCCGGCTGAGCCGCTCGCACCGGCCGGCCAGTACGACCGCCGCCCGCTGATGCTGGTCATTGCCTTCGCGGCCCAGTACCTGCCCTGGATCCTGGTGCCGCGCGGCACATACATCTATCATTATTTCCCGGCGGTGCCGTTCATCATCCTCAGCACCGGCCTGATCTTTGAGTATATCGAAGGCTGGCTCATGCGAAGAGCCGCCCATAAAGCGCTCGCATACGGCAGAACCGCCGAAGCGGCAGCTGACGCGGGCAGACGGGCTGACCGCAAGTGGCTCATCGTACTGACTGTCTATCTGCTGATCGTGTTCGCGCTCTTTGCTGCGTTCTTCCCGTACGCTTCAGGCCTGACTGTACGCAAAGAATGGCTGGACGCGATGAACTGGTTCGGGAACCTGTATTACTGATGATTTGAATCCATTGCCCTCATCCGGAAACTCGGTTTTCCGGATGATTTTTTGTTTTTTTCCATGATTTTTGGATTTTTTCTTCAGAAAAATCCAAAATGAGCCGTTTGACTCATGTACAAAAAGCAGAATTGCTGATATAATGTGTTTGAAGCTACAGATAATTTATTTGAATGACAGAACGCAGCCAATGGAGCAAACAGAACCGAACCATTCCACTCTGCTTTGTTTGACAAATGATGAGGAGGCTATGTATGAAACGGTTTCTATCTTTCATTGTATTGGCGGTGCTGGTCGTTACTCTGCTGCCGCTGCAGGCAATGTCTGAAACCTGGTACGTCTATACGGCGAATGGGAAAACGCTGAACCTGCGCGACCCATATACCAACCGGGTGATCGGGCACATTCCCTACGGCACGGCACTGGAGCCCGACAGCAATCTTTCCACACAGACGGCGGCTTACGTGACCTATAACGGGGTCACCGGCTTCGCTCAGTGGCGCTTCCTGCAAAAGGATCCGCCCAAACCGCTCGCTGGGGTCCAGACGCCTGCACCTGTCGCGGTGGCGCCCGCCATCGAGGCGCCAAACAGCAAGAGCGGGAATATTATCTACCAGGGCAGCGGATATGAAATCACGGCCCACGGCGCGTACATCCAGTACGCCAACAAGAAGAACAGGGGCGAAGGGCAGAAGTACGAGACCCTGTTCGTGAACGCTGAGGACAATATCGTCATCACGCCGGATGTACCCAAGGGCAAAAAGATCGACTACTGGGTCATCAACGGCGCCCGCTACGATTTCAGCACGACGGTCAAATATCTGCGGATGACAGACGCGGACGACAATTTCGATTTCGAGGTCGTGTATACGAAGTCTGTCAGCCAGACGCTGATTTCGCCTGAGGATATCCAGCTGGCGCGCAATGACGACATCAAGGAGATCCAAACCAGGCACGCGAAGCTCTCCCACATGACCGAACAGCTGAAGCGCGGCGGTGGCTGGATGGACAGTTTTGACTTTACACAGGATTATATCAACAAAGCGACCAACAGGATCGAGCCTGGCGGACAGATCACCGCGCAGGTCAAGGCTACTGTGGGCAAAAACCAGAAGGTGCGCGGCTGGAAATTCAACGAGACCAAGCTTTATCCCAGCGCGACGATCAATTACTTTACCGTGCGCACGCTGAACACATCCATGACGTACGAGCCGATTTTCAAGTCTGTTGCGACCGTGACCGATCCGCCAACGCAGCGTCAGCCTCCGGTAGAAGTCCCTGCCTTTTACAGGGTGAGTTGCATAAACTGCACTTTCAGCGGCGGCGGGCACACCAATGCGACGTCCGGTATCGTTCCCGCGGGGACCAAGATCACGGTCACGAATAAATCAGGCTCAACGGAAGTATCGGAATGGCAGGTCAACGGATCGACACTATACCGGTCGGTATCGATAGGCGGGAAAAAAGGACAAAAGCTGAAGGTGCGGAATACAAGCAACACCATTACCCGCACGATCAACAAGGATACGACCATCAGATGCCTCGGAATTATAAACTGAGATAAGCAGGAGGAACACAAGGAGGATCATCGATATGAAGCTTAACAGGATTATCTCTTCCCTGCTGGCGGCGCTGCTGGTGGTTTCCTGCCTGCCTGCGCTGGCGGCTACGTCCGTGGTTGACCCTACAGTAAGCTGCAACCACAACTGGAAGACAGAAAGCAATACAGCCACCTGTACCCAGGGGGGCACCAAGATCCTGCGCTGCACTATTTGCGGCGCTGTCAGACGCGAAAACGCACAGGCCCGCGGACACGCCTACAACGCGTGGAAAGTGACTACAGAACCGGGCTGCGAACAGGAAGGCATCCAGACGCACAAATGCTCTGTCTGCGGCCGGACTGAAACGAGACCCGTCGCCGCGCTGGGCCATGATTACAGCGACGAATGGGTCATCACCAAGGAAGCGACGGTTGCGGAACCCGGGGTCGTTTCCCAGATCTGCTCGCGCTGCGGGGCCACGCGGGACGAAGATTATTACATAGCAATTGGAAATGCTGTTCTCAGATGGAATGGCAACGATGCAGAGCACGCGATGACGCTGACCTGCAATTTTTCGCTTCCGCCGGAAAATATGATGAAAGCCCAGCAGCCGGTCATGACTGTATATTTGGTCAGGGACGATACGGAAATCATCCAGCCGGCGGCAGGAGAAGGCAGAACAGCTGCGCCTGGCGGCGGATTCAGTCAGTCCTGGTACTTCGACAGCAGGGAAGAGGGCACATACCACGCAGAGATATCCCTGAGCTTTGGCGGTGTGACCGTCAGCCAAGACAGCAACTGGCTTACGCTTTCAAAGATGCTGAAGTATGTACCTTACGACGAGCCTGTATCCCCGATGGAGGATGAATTGAATCCGGGAGCAGAGGTGGAAGTGGAACTGTCTGCTGATTATCAGGGAGAAGGCCCATTGCGCGCGGGAGATTCCCTGGAGATCGAAGTGATTGTCAGAAATGTGGGCGTCGTGCCGCTGGTCTTCCTGGATTCCGACGGATTTGAAGGAATCGAAGGCGTTGAACTTCCCGAGACATTGGAAGTGGGCGAAGCGAAACTGACCAGCGGTATCTACACCGTCACGGATGAAGACGTACAACTTGGTTATTATTATGATCCTGAGGACGGTTATCCGGTGGAGGAGGCCCTTGATACCAGTATACTGGTGCTTGAGGGAGCAGTCGATTATATATACTTCGGACTTGATCAGGCCAACGAGCCGAAAGTCTGGGACGCGGTGGACAGCGACGTTTTACTCATACCGCTGGATGCAGGCAGGAATGTGATGGGCGACCTGGTCATCGGGTCGGAGTATGAGAAAAGGTTCTATCACGTCGGCGAAACGGTCGGTATCCACTACACGATCACCAATATCGGTCCGGAAACGCTGACCCGGCTGCCGGAACAGGATTTTTCTGAAGGTTCACAACTGCCCGATATATTGGATCCGGGCCAGAGTTATTCATGGACAGAGCAGCATACTATAAAAGAAGACGATTTGGAATACGGTCTGAGCGATGGCGACGCGGACAAGCCGAACGATTATCCCTCCTGCATCTATGGGGTGAGCGCGGTTTACGGAACCAATGGATTGCAGGGCGGCGATGACGTGGATTGGGCTTATGCCGAGCACTACGATATCATTGACGTGCAGTTGGGAGACGAGCCTGGTGTTCCGGATTCCGGAACTGAATCGGCGCTGACACGGCCTGAATCGCAGTTGGAGCCGGATCTGGCACTGACTGTCACCAAAATGACCTTAGAGCCATTCACCTTTGACGACATGGGGAATACAGACAACGTCAAATATACCCTGACCGTGACCAATACAGGCAACGTACCTGTTACCGTCAGCAGGGTCGACGTACTGCTGCCCAGCGGACCGGATACTGTGGACGCGGGCGACGTCCTGCTCGACCTCGGCAAATCCATGAACTTGTCCTACAACACCGAATTCAACGACACCGAAGTGGAATCGGACGGCATGCTGCACATCCTTTTCAAAGCGCAAGGTTATATTCCAGAGGGAAAAGTGCCCAGCAACCAGGTCGAATTGCTGCACACGGTGTACTTCGAGCCCCAGGAAATTCCTCTCACTTCAGTGGAGGTGGTCAAGAAGGAAACCAGCATCCGCAAAGGCGCGGGCTACCGGGTGAATGAGACGGTCACCTACTCCATCTCCGTCACCAATACCAGTGAGTATACCATTCCCGTGCTGAACGTCTGGGATGACCTGCTCGGACCGAACGATCTGGGTGCGATCTTTAACCTGCAGCCCCAGGAGACCAGGGTTTTCGACCAGGATTACTATTACACGGTCACACCGGCTGACCTGCCGTATCATCAGGTCGTCAATGTCGCCCGGGTCACCTGGATCGATCCGCATACTCAGCAGGATATGGTCGCTTACAGCAACCGCGTGGAAGTCCCCGTCATTGAGGATAGCGATGAAACGTCATCGGCCGGGTGGAAGAACTGCGTGCTGACCCTGACTGGGCTCGGCAGCGGCGCGGCAGAGTATCAGCTGGCTTTCTGTGATGAACACGCAAAGACACTGGCAAAGGCCGAAGCGAGCGCGCTGAAGGACAGCGCTGATCCCGCAGCCGCGCTGGGCGCGTGGCAGGAGATCCGTGACGCCTGGAAGGCTGACCTGAAGGAAATGGCCGATCGCCTGCTGGAACGCGCCAAAGACCAGGCAGCTGTCGTGAGCGGCGAGTACGAAAAGTTCTGCGCCTGGGCAGATGCGCGTGAAGCGCTGCTGGCTGCGCAGTATCCGGATGAGCCGCAGAAAGCCGCCCGGGAAGCGGCGGAATTGTACATGCGCGAAACGGCCATGCTGTGCTATCTGCTGCACAAAGCGCCTGAAACCCCGCGCCCCGACAGCCGCATCGGCAATGAATACAAAGCGCTGCTCGCAGGCGCGAACACGCTGTGTCAGCATTCCGTCACGAAACAAGATGGGATCCTCGAAATCCTGGATACCCTTTGTGATACGCACAGGACGGTCGATGACATGATCGACGGCCAGCTTGCCGCAAACGCAGACGCAGTCACGGTATTTACCAGTGCCCAGCAGTTGTACCAGGATACTTTGAATGCGGACACCATGGCCAGATATCTGGCGGCGGACGGAAAAACGAGGGACCTGATTCTTACAGGCCGTACCGCGCTGGACGAGTTGATGAAGGCACGTCAGGCGCTGCTTGACTGGCTGTATCCGGATGATCCCGTTGCGGTCGCAGAAGCGCTGAACCGGGATTGGCGTGAAGCGCTGGTGTATTCCTGCATGAATACGCCGTAAGGGACATTGTCGTGTCCGGCACCTATTGCTTCCGTATAGAACGCTGAAACTCGTAATCTTACCTTACAATTATTCCCCGCGTACTGATGTGCGCGGGGATTTGCATCCGTGACGGCTTTGCCGCCTTCATTTTCTATTGGTGTGAAGGCTTTTGTCGGTCCGGGGCAGGGGAAAGGTACTCACTTGATAAGATGAGTATGATTGGAAATCGCAAATTGCATCTGATTCCGGAAGAACACATAATAAAACCTTCCCCCCGTTCAAGGGAGGAAGGTGGTTGAACAAGTATTGTCGGGTGTGGCTGTGTTTTTGCGGCAGTCCTTATCGGACTGTATTATTTTGCCTCTTCGGCGGGCTTGAGCATGCTCTGGTACAGGCTCAGGTAGGTCTCCGCGGAATTGGTCCAGCTGTAGTCGCCTTCCATGCCGCGGGTCTGCAGGGTCTGCCATACGTCGGGACGGTTTTGGTAGAACCAGATCGCGCGACGGATGGTGTAGAGCATGTCGTGCGCGTTGTAGTTGAAGAAGGAGAATCCGTTGCCCGCGCCGTTGGCTTCGTTATAGCTGAGCACGGTGTCGCGCAGGCCGCCCGTTTCACGCACGACGGGAATGGTGCCGTAGCGCAGGGCGATCATCTGGCTCAGGCCGCAGGGCTCGAACTGGCTGGGCATCAGGAAGATGTCCGCGCCGGCATAGATGCGGTGGGAGAGCTGGATGTCCATCTGGAAGCGCGCGGCAACGCGGCCGGCGTACTGCTGCTCTGCCCAGGAGAAGAGGTTGAAGTACTTGGCGTCGCCCATGCCGAGTACCACCAGCTGGAGGTCTTCCTCCATGAGTTCGCCGATGATGTAGTCGACCAGGTCGAGCCCCTTCTGATTGGAGAGGCGGCCGACCATGCCAACGAGCGGCACGTCAGGACGGACCTGGAGGCCCAGCTGCTCCTGCAGCGCTTTCTTGTCGGCGGCCTTGCCCTTCATATCTTCCAGGGTGTAATTGAAGGCGATTTGATTGTCTGTTGCGGGATTGTAATCATCCACGTCGATGCCGTTCAATACGCCGCTCAGGTGGTTGCGCTTCGCGCGGAGCAGGCCGTCCAGGCGTTCGCCGTAATAGGCGGTCTGGATCTCCTCGGCGTAGGAGGGGCTGACGGTGGTGACTTCGTCCGCGTAGACGATGCCGGCTTTCATGCAGTTGGCCGTGCCGAAATGCTCGATCTTGTCCGCGGTGAAGATGCTGTCGCCCAGGCCGAACACGTCTTTGAACTGGTCGATGCCGAATACGCCCTGGTACTGCAGATTGTGAATCGTGTAGACCGTCTTGATCTCGGCGTAGCCCGGCAGGTGTGCGTACTGGATCTTGAGCAGGGCGGGAATCATACCCGTCTGCCAGTCGTTCGCGTGGATGATGTCCGGGAAGAAATTGAGCAGCGGCAGGGCGTTCAGCACGCCGCGGCAGAAGAAACCGTAGCGTTCGTATTCGTCTCCGCCCAAGCCGTAGATATAGCTGCGTCCGAAGTAATACTTGTTGTCAACGAAGTAGAAGGTGACGCCGTCCTGCTCAAGCGCTTCAATGCCGCAGTACTGTTTCCGCCAGCCGAGATCGACCTCGAAGTCGGTCACGTGCTTCATCGCGTCGGTATATTTTTCCGGAATCGCGGTATAGAGCGGCAGGATCACGCGTACGTCATGGCCCTTGCGGGCGAGTACCGGCGCAAGCGCGCCGACGACATCCGCCAGACCGCCGGTCTTGATGAACGGCACGCACTCACTGGCGGTAAATAGTATCTTCATGGCTGGAACACCTCCAATTGTTCAGCGTCGTATGTGCAGAGCACAGAATGGTACTGTACATCCATTCCGTGCTCTGCACATTACGCTTTTAAATTACACTGTAAGGCCTTTGCTGACGAGCACCGGGTAGTTCGCGGCGCCGATCAGGCGTGTGGATTCACGGATGATGGTCTGCTTATCCATGATCGTATGGTCGACTTCCGCCATCGGGCTGACACGGCCGTCCTGCATGACGATGCTGTTGCGGATGACAGCGCCTTTGCCGATGCGCACGGAACGGAACAGGATGCAGTTTTCAACCGTGCCTTCGATGACACAGCCATCGGCGATCAGGCTGTTGGATACGTGAGAGCCGGGCGCGTAGCGGGTCGGCATCTCGTCGCGCAGCTTGGTCAGGACGGGACGGTCTTCCGGGAAGATGGACGCGCGGTTTTCGGGATCGAGCAGTTCCATGCTGCACTTGTAGTACGCTTCGACCGAGTCGATCGCCCATACGCGGGACTTGCACTCGTAGCCGTACAGCTTCATGGACTTGTCGTTGACGGCGTTACGCAGCAGCTGGCGGGTGAAGTGGTATTGGCCGCGGCTGGTGGACAGGTCGATCAGGGAAATCAGCAGTTCGCGGGTCATGCAGAAGACTTCGAGCATCGTATTGTCGAAACGGTTGGTGATCGGGTCGACTTCGATCTGGGTCACCTGGCCGTCAGGCTGGACTTCGCAATACTTGCCCTGGCCGCTGCGGCGGACGCCGGGATCCTTGGTGTACATCAGGGTGATATCCGCGCCGGTCTTTTCGTGCTGTTCGACCATGTCTTCAAAGTCGGCGTTGTACAGCATGAAGCTGTTGGTGATGACGACATACTTTTCCTTGCAGGAACGCAGATAGGGGAGATTGCTGTGCAGGGCGTCCAGCATGCCTTCATACACGCCGACGCTGTCCTTGGTGGAGAAGGGCGGCAGGATGGTCAAGCCGTTGCGCTTGCCGTGCAGGTCCCATTCCTTGCCGGAGCCGAGATGGTCCAGCATGCTGCGGTAGTTGCGCTGCATGATGACACCGATATCGCGGATGCCGCTGTGGACCATGGAGGACAGCGGGAAGTCGATCACGCGATAACGCGCGAGAATCGGCACGGACGCGATGGCGCGGACGGCCGTCAGCTCGCGCAGACGGGTGTCCATTTCACCCGTGTAAATGATGCCCATAATATCGCTCATAGCTGTCAACCTCCGTGATTCGGTTCGTATTGCACGCCGGCTGCAACTGCGGTGCCGGGCTCGACGGTAACGCCGATGCCGACGACAGCGATGTCGCCGTCAGGCTCGCCGACCCGTGCGTCTTCGCCGATGACCGCGTTTTCAGCGATGATCGAGCGGACGACCCGCGCGCCGGACTTGACGTGAACACCGGGCATCAGAACGCTGTCGATGATCTGAGCGCCTTTTTCTACAGTGACGCCGGTGGAGCAGATGGAGTGGGTGACGGTGCCGGCAATGCGGCAGCCTTCTGTGATCAGGCAGCGGCTCAATTCCGCGCCCTGCTCAATGTACTGAGGCAGGTAGCCTTCGTTGCGTGCGTAAATGCGCCAGGACTTGTCGTGCAGGTCGATTTCCGGACGATCCTCGAGGATGTCCATATTCGCTTCCCACAGACTCGAGATGGTGCCGACATCCTTCCAGTAACCGGAGAAGGTGTAAGCGGTGAGCTTGCAGCGGTCTGCCAGCATGCTGGGAATGATGTTTTTGCCGAAGTCGTTCGAGCTGTTGGGGTTCGCTTCGTCCTCTTCCAGATATTTGCGGAGCTTGTCCCAGGAGAAGATGTACACGCCCATGGACGCGTTGTTGGACTTCGGGTTCTTCGGCTTTTCTTCGAATTCGATGATGGTGTCTTCATCGTCAGTGTTCATGATGCCGAAGCGGCTGGCTTCCTCCCACGGAACTTGGCGGACGGCGATGGTCGCGTCAGCGCCGGTACGGATGTGGTGCTTGAGCATCGCGGCGTAGTCCATCTTGTAGATATGGTCGCCGGAAAGGATCAGCACGTAATCCGGATTGTACTGGGCGATGAACGCGATATTCTGGTAGATGGCGTTCGCAGTGCCCTTGTACCAGGTGCCCGATGAACCGGTCTGGTAGGGCGGCAGTACGAAGACGCCGCCGCTGGTGACGTCCAGATCCCACGGAGCGCCGGAGCCAAAGTAAGAGTTGAGCTCCAGCGGACGGTACTGGGTCAGAACACCGACCACGTCAATACCGCTGTTTGCGCAATTGCTCAGCGGAAAGTCGATGATGCGGTATTTGCCGCCATAGGGGACGGCGGGTTTTGCCATGTGGCTGGTCAGGATGCCCAGTCGGCTTCCCTGACCGCCTGCAAGCAGCATGGCAACACAGCGTTTTTTGCGCAGCATATTTCCCTCACTCCTTGACTTAGTCCATCGCCTGTACGCGACAGGCAACGGCTTGTAATATTGCTTCTCCCGCATGGCTAACATACATGCACATACGGAACTACTGTAAATATAAGTTATAAATATGTATTTGGCAATGGATAAAAAGGGACTGATTTTGACATGCAGTTGCGGCGATTCCGCACGTGTGCTAAAATGAAACAGCCGGGCCGTCAATATGGAGGAAAAGGCCCGGCCGGGAGGGAATTGTCCGATGGATTTCAAGGCGGTTGCGATAACTGTTTTTATCCTGGTTTATCTTTACCAGCTGCTGCTGTCCGTGATCGGGATGCGGTCCGAGAAGAACCCGATCCCGGCCAACGTCGCGGATGTCTATGACCAGGAGACCTATGAGCGCTGGCGCGCGTACCATGCTGAGAAATCCCGCTTCGGCATTCTTACGAGTACCGCGTCATTTGTCATTGATCTGGTTTTGCTGGTCTCGAACGCCTATGCCGCGTTTGCCGGGCTGTTTCCCGCGAACCCGGTCACGCAGGTTTTCGCCGTCATGCTTTTGCCGGCGCTGACGTCCATCCTGCTGCTGCCGTTCGCCTGGCACAATACCATGGTCATTGAGGAGAAGTACGGATTCAACAGGACCACGCCGCGCACGTTCTGGGCTGACCAGGTCAAGGAATTCGTCATCAGCCTGGGTCTGCTCACGGGCATCGGCGCGCTGCTGATCTGGGTGCATCAGGCGCTGGGGGACTGGCTGGTGCCCGTCTTTGCCGCGCTGATGACGCTGTTTATGATGCTCTTTTCATTCCTGTATCCCGTGATGAGCAAAATCTTCAATAAATTCGAACCCCTCGAAGAGGGAGAACTCAGAGGGAAGCTAGCAGGACTGCTTGAAAAGAATGGGTATCACGTCCGCGATATCAAGGTGATGGATGCATCCAGGAGGACCACGAAATCCAACGCCTATTTTACCGGATTCGGGAAGATGAAGACGATCGTACTGTACGATACGCTCGTCTCGTCCATGACGCCGGATGAGATCTGCGCTGTTTTCGCGCACGAACTGGGACACGGCCTGCACCGGGATACGCTCAAAAGGCAGCTCCTGGTGTTTGTGCAGATGCTCGTGCTGAGCGTGCTCGCCTGGCTGACGCTGAGGACCCCTGAACTCTTCGCCGCCTTTGGGTTCAACGAAGTCAACTACGGCTTCGCGATGGTCCTGATCATGAGTGTCGAATTTGCGCTGATCTCGCCGCTGTTCGGCCTGATCGTCAATTATTTCTCCCGGAAGGCCGAATACCGCGCCGATGCACAGGCGGTCAGGGAGGGCTACGGCGAGGCGCTGATCAGTTCGCTCAAGAAACTGGCCCGGCAGAATTTCTCAGATCTTTCCCCGTCGCCGCTTCTGGTGAAGCTCCAGTACTCGCATCCGACCCTGAGCCAGCGCATCGATGCGATTGAAGGGCGATGAGCGCAGCTTTTTCCGCGTGACTCAGGCGTTTCAGGTGCCATTCGCGGCTCAGCGCCTCGTGCCGGTCTTCGAAAGCTTCCTGATAGACCAGCTCCACAGGCAGGCGGGAGCGGGTGTATTTCGCGCCGCGGCCGCTGTTGTGCGCGCGCAACCGGGCTTCCGGGTCTGTGGTCCAGCCGCAGTACAGGCTGCCGTCCGCGCAGCGGAGCATGTATACGTAGTTCATGCGAATCCCTTCATTTCTCTTGCCGGTGTGTTTTCATCCGCTGCCTTTGCGTACGGATACATTCATAATTATTCTATCATATGGGCGGAAACAATGCCAGCGGGATTTGCGGACTGATCCCTGTCCTGTGAATGTTTATTGATTTTCCTCAATTGACACGCTTTGAGGCTTGTGATATACTGCTATTCGCCAGAAGATGGCGTAATTGATTACAGAAAGAGGTATGAGACCCATGGCTGATATCGATCTGAAGCAGTATGGCATTACCGGAACTACTGAAATCGTCTACAATCCTTCCTATGAACAGCTGTTCAAGGACGAGATGGACCCGAGCCTCACCGGCTACGACAAGGGCCAGCTGAGCGAACTGGGCGCCGTCAACGTCATGACCGGCATTTACACCGGCCGTTCCCCCAAAGATAAGTACATCGTCATGGACGCGCAGTCCAAGGACACCGTATGGTGGACCACTGACGCTTACAAGAACGACAACCATCCCATGACCGAGGCGACCTGGGAGGTCGTCAAGGACCTGGCCAAGAAGCAGCTGAGCGGCAAGAAACTGTATGTCGTGGACGCTTTCTGCGGCGCCAACAAGGACACCCGCATGGCCGTGCGTTTCGTGATGGAAGTGGCCTGGCAGGCTCATTTCGTCCGCAATATGTTCATTCAGCCCACCAAGGAAGAAGAAGCCTGCTTCAAGCCGGACTTCATGGTCTACACCGCTTCCAAGGCGAAGTGCGAGCAGTATAAGGAACTGGGCCTGAACTCTGAGACCGTGGTTGCCTTCAACGTTTCTTCCCGCGAGCAGGTCATCCTGAACACCTGGTACGGCGGCGAGATGAAGAAGGGCATGTTCTCCATGATGAACTACTACCTGCCCCTGCAGGGCATCGCCGCGATGCACTGCTCCGCCAACACCGATATGCAGGGCGAAAACACCGCCATTTTCTTCGGCCTGTCCGGTACCGGCAAAACCACCCTGTCCA
>JAFRNK010000031.1 GCA_017430225.1 Clostridia bacterium
CCCAGTTCTCTCCGTCCAGACGCAACAGCATGTATTCGCGGAAGTTGGCGCCGTTCACTCTGCCGTCATCGGAGGAGAACACACTGATGAACGGGCAGTGCCATACCAGCCGCGCCGTCGGCAGGCTCATGGAATGGAAAGCCAGCGTCAAGCCGTCCCGGATCGGAATGCCGTCTGTGGCGTCAGTGCGCCAAGCGTCCACCTGAAGGTTCGGTACGTCTCCCTCCGGGCAGTCCTTGATGAAGCTGATTTCTTCGGCAATACGCGGGATATCGTCCGGGCCGATCTCCACGCCGTCACTCTCCACAAGAATATTGTGGATGAAGCAATGCTCACCGCCAAGCGCGATATAGACGAACCGCGACGTGTCGGGCAGCGCCAGGATCACTTCAAACGTCCGCTTCTCATCTGAAATCCGGATGCGCGCGTGGTCGCGATAGCGGGCGGCGGAGACCTTGTACCGCTGTCCATTCTCCGGCTCGCCGAAGCCCGCCTGTTCAAGGTCGGTTTCCTGAGAGAGCAAACGAACCTCTGCCTTGCGCGTGTTCCGCTCCGTAACCTGGCCGTCAAGGCGAATTCGGGCATACTCAAAATAGAGCAAATCCCTGTTATTCTCTTCTCCCGGATGAACCCTGCCGTCCAGCGAATCAAACACGATCAGCGTGGGCAGGCACTCATCCTCCGGGAACCCGTCGTCCGGCTGGCTGCACAGGCGGATACTCGCTGACTTTCGGGTAATGGCGACGCCCTCGGTACAGTCGTGGTACATGCTGTCGCAGCGCAGGCTGGCGGCCGGGGACAGGTTCGCGCCGGATTCCGTTTCCTGCATGCGGTATTCGGTGTCCAGATCGAGCATGTGAATCATGATCTTGGCAAAGTCAGGATCGAACTGCGTGCCGATGCCTTTGACCAGTTCCTCCCGGACAATGTGCTGGGGAATGGCGTTGCGGTAGCTGCGGTTGGAGGTCATGGCGTCGTAGGCGTCCGCCACGGCGATGATCCGGGCGATCTCCGGGATTGCCTCGCCCTTCAGCCCATCCGGGTAGCCTTTTCCGTTGTAACGTTCGTGGTGATAGCGCGCGCCGACCGAGAGCCACGGGGATTGCTTGATGCTGGAGAGGATTTGGCCGCCTGTGACAGGATGCTTCTTGATCTGCTCGAATTCTTCGTCCGTCAGCCGGCCTTTCTTGGTTAAAATTTCGATGGGCACGCCTATCTTGCCCACGTCGTGCAGCAGCGCCGCAAAATAGACCTTTTCGCACTCCTCATCAGGTTTGCCGGTCTCCCTCGCGATCTTCAACGAATACTCGGCCACACGCCGGGAATGGCCGTTGGTGTATTGATCTTTTGCGTCGATTGCGCCGGCCAGCGCTTCGGCGGTCTGCTCGAACAGGGCGTGTTCCCGCTTGTGTGCTTCCTTATAGGATTCGACCTCGTTGAACTGGGCAATCGTGAGTGATTCGTTCAGGTCGACGAGCGCATAAATATACAACAGAATCACCGTGCCGACGATGCTCATATTGGTCAGCGAAATGCCGTAGGTGAAGATCTGTATGATGGTCGCGACGACGGGAACGACCGTGTTCAGTATCAGGGGAAACGTAATTCTGCGCCTCAGCAGCTTTCGGTATTGCAGAATGACCGACTGCTGCAAAAGCACAATCAGCAGCGGCATCGCAAAGCAGATGACGTTTCCGGCCGCCCGCTGATATCGATTCTGCGCGTCAAAGGTGTAATAAAGCCCGGTAAACTGTGAAATGACGAGCAGGGTGACGCCGACTGCAAACAGAGCCTTACAGATCGACAGCCGCTTTGGAAGCTTCTCCATCCCGCCTTCGTTACTATAGAGATCGCACAGGTAAAACGTCAGCACGTGTGGTATGACCAGCGAGCAGAGATACACCATGAAATTGCATATCCTGACCATCCAATAGCCCGTTGTGCTGACGTCGCCACGGTAGATATATGCGTAGCGGTCGCAGAGGAGCAGCAGCATTGCAGACAGCTCCAACAGCCCCAATATTCGCCTGCGCTTGCGGGACAACGCTCCGGTCATGAAAGTCAGCAGGGTCAAAACGCCGCAAATACCACTCACAAAAAGCATGATATTCAGCTGATGTGCCTTAACAAATTCTATGATGCTCATGGTATCAGTTCCTCCCCGGCGCGTATATTGAAGTATCCATCAGCAGTCGGCGTTTGCTTTGACGCGGATTTTCCATACATTGAGATCCTTCATCGGGCAATCCGTTTCTTTCCAGGCTGTATAGCTCGCTGGGGACAGACCAGGATGCACAAATGGCAGCCCACGCAGTTTTTGCCGTTCAGCACCGGGCGGCGGTTTTCATCCAGACGGATGGCCTGATGCCCGCCGTCCGCGCAGGAGATGACGCAGCGCCCGCAGCCGATGCAGCGTTCCCGCATAAACTGCGGGAAGATCACAGTGTCCCGCTCCAGCACGTCGGTGGTATGGCTCAGGGAATCCAGCCCCAAGCTCATGGCTTCCTTCACGTTGGAAAAGCCCTTTTCAGCCAAATATAAATTCAGGCCCGCTTTCAGATCGTCGATGATCCGATAGCCGTACTGCATCACGGCGGTGGTGACCTGAATGGAATTGCCGCCCACCAGAATGAATTCCAGGGCGTCCATCCAGGTTTCCACGCCGCCCATGGCGGAAAGGTGCAGCCCTTTTAAATTTGGGTTTTGGCCCAGCTCGGCCACGAAGCGCAGGGCGATGGGCTTGACGGCGTTGCCGCTGTACCCGCCCACGGCGCTCTGCCCGCGCACGGCGGGGGCGGAGACGTAGGTGTGGGGGTTGATGCCCACGATGGATTTGATGGTGTTGATGGCGGCGAGGCCGTCCGCGCCGCCCCGCAAGGCCGCTTCCGCCGCCGGACTCATGTTCGCCACGTTGGGGGTCAGCTTGGCCAGCACGGGAATGGAACAGGCCTGCTTCGCCGCGCGGGTGAAGCGCTCCACCAGCTCCGGCACCTGTCCGATATCGCTGCCCAGCCCCCCTTCGGCCATGTTGGGGCAGGAGAAATTGAGTTCGATGGCGTCCGCGCCGTTTTCCTCGCAGAGCCTTGCCAGCTCGCCCCACTCCGCTTCGTTCTGGCCCATGATGGAGGCCAAAATAAACTTGGTGGGATAGTTGGCTTTCAGCCTGCGGAAAATCTCCATGTTTTCCGCCACGCTGTGGTCGGAAAGCTGCTCGATGTTCTTGAAGCCCACGATGCTGCCGTCGCTGCCCGAAATGGCGGAAAAACGGGGCGAGGCCTCGTGAATGTCCAGGGTGCAGATGGTTTTGAAGCACACTCCCGCCCAGCCCGCTTCAAAGGCCCTTGTACACAGATCGTAGGTGCTGGCCACCACGGAGGAGGACAGCAGGAAGGGATTTTCCAGCGGGACGCCGCACAGGTCGCATTTCAGCCGATCCTCATTTTCCGGCATCGGCGTTTCACATTCCGGCTTCACCTGATAATACAGGCGGTTGACCACATCCCGGATGGGCACCTCTCCCGCCCGGACGCAGGCCCGCTCGCAGGGCGCGGGGCAGGTGATACAGGGATTCTGCTCCGGCAGACTTTGGGCGGCACATTGCTCGTTCTGAAACCAGACGCTGCGCAAAAAATCGGCGGGCTTCAGCTTTTCGCAGACCGCGTCGCAGGGGGCGTTCTGGCACAGGGCGCAGCGGATCATATCGGATCGGAGAATACTCGGTTCAACGGGAATCATACGCTCACTCCTCGCGTCGAATTGGGGCCGCTGTTTTATTCCGCATCACCGCGTTTGGTACAGCTCCAGCATCTGCCGGATCTTCCCGGCGGGTTCGGTCAGGTCATGCACAGTGCTGCCTTTGTTCACCGTATCAATCAGGGCGGCGATATACAGGTCCATGTTCACGGAGAAATACCAGGGACGCTCCTTGAGTTCCGGCGTTTGGTACACCAGATTGGTGGTGAATACGCGGTCAAAGCCGCCTTCGGCGTAGGCCTTGTCAAATTTGCCCAGGCCGCTGGTAAACAGGCCGAAGGTGGAAAAGACGAACACCCGCCTGGCGCCCATGTCCTTGAGCTGCCGGGCGGTATCCAGCATGCTTCCGCCGGAGGCGATCATATCGTCGATGACGATCACGTCCTTGCCCGCCACGTCGCTGCCGCAGAAATCGTGGGCGATAACGGGATTGCTGCCGTTTACGATGCGGGTATAATCCCGGCGCTTATAGAACATGCCGATGTTCACCCCAAAGAGCGACGCCAAAAACACCACGCGGCCGGTGGCCCCCTCGTCCGGGGCGATGAACATCATATGGTCGCTGTCGATTTTCAGATCCTCGTATTCCGTCAGCAGCGCCTGGGTGAACTGCAGGGCGGGCGACACGTTTTCCATGGGCGTCAGGGGCACCACGTTCTGCATCCGGGGATC
>JAFRNK010000032.1 GCA_017430225.1 Clostridia bacterium
ATTTATTTTTTTTAAGTTTTTATAATTCACTATCTGAAAGTATTTTAAATACATGCTGTATTCCTCCTGTCAATGAAAACTTTAATCATCAAAACTATAGTCATCAATATGAAGCGTTCTAAGGTTCTCCGTCACTGTCCTGACCGTGGGAACGGGCGTCCCGTTAGGCATATCCGCTTCCACTTCAAGGCGAATCCGGACATTCGCCCCATCCACCTGCATCAAATGGTTGATGACTTCATCCATCAGGCGGCTGACATCCTTATTGACGCGGATAGTATCGATGTCCGCTGTCATATAGAACCGTTTATTCTTAGGCGCTTCGGGTTTCGGATTGACGGGAGGATTGACAGGATCAATAGGCTGTACAGGAGAGACCGGATTGACAGGCAGGTTTACATGATCCGGGCTGTCTGGCCGTTCCGGAACGCGGGACGCTTCGGCGGCAATCTGTTTCAATGCAGCCACTTGTTTTACGATATAGCCGCTTCGATCCGCAAAAGGAATCTGACAGTGATACTTTAATCCGATAAATCTACCATCGGAAACACTGTCTGCATAGGAAAAGTATTCATCGCTATTCACGCCGGTTTGAACAGCGTCCGCAAGCACTTCAAAACTGACGAGCCTGGGCAGATAGCAATAAGTGCAAAGCTGCCGCCACAGATCGCCGATATTTTTGCTGTCGCTGTCGCCCCAAAGCAGCTTATCCATTTCCATCAGCAGCAGCGCAGGAGCCCATTTTCCGATCAATTGTTCATTCTGATCCATTTTCCGTGCGGCCTTAGTAACGATGGTGTCATCGCCGCCCCGGATGCTGTAAGTCTGCCATACGATTTCACTCTTGCTGACTTCCAAATCAATATAAGGAACCAACAGCCAGCAATAGGTTTCCCGAATGCGATCTTCCATGGTGCGGTCGTACATGCGAAGCATATTGCCGGTTTCCCGGTTCTGGGCCGCGTCAAGGTTCAAGTCGTCCTTTTCATTCTCGATGGACTGCCATGCCAGAAAATGCTTGGCGGCATCCTTCAAGGAGGGCATGGTATTCACATCGGGGGCAATAAAGGTCAGCATATTGCGGTAAAGGCGCGGCGATTGTCCCCGGTTATTGAGGATGTCCAGCGCCGCCTGAATCGCGTGGTCTCCCGGCGCGTTGGACTTATACGTCGCGGAAACAGGCAGAATAACGAGGCCCACGTCCTGGTCGTCGGATACGTCGGCGGAGCTGGCCGGATTGATGTGCAGACGGCTGAACGGGCGCTCCTTGCGTATTTTCCGCAGACGGCGCTCAATTTCCATTTCCACGTTCTCCTTGGACTGTTGGCTGGCCCGGTCCTCGGCGGTCTTGCGCAGAGTGGGACGTGTATCATACCAGAAGCGATCTCCGGAGGAATTGGTGTACAGGTAAGTCAGACTGGTTTGCAGTGTGTTCAGTGCGTCGTTGAACGTAGCGATATTCTCGCCGGGCTGAATGGTGCCCAGACGGATACGGGAGGCTTCCAGCCCCCGGACAGACTGCTTCCGTTCACTGGGCGCGGAACCTAACATGATGGTTCTGGCAACACGGCGGCAGGCCATCAACTGGCCGAAGCGAGACGTGTTCTGATCCTTCAAATAGGGGATAGAATCCTTGCCGTCCACCTCATGATCCACGATGGCATTCCAGTTATCCCTCACGTGCCGGGTCAGTTCATCCCGGACGGCAGGCACGTCCAGCGTCATGGAGCCGGGCATGATCATCAGGCCCGCGTCCTGATTCATCCACAAATCATGAATCACAGCAGCCATCAGTCGCAGCACGCCGCGCGTTTTCTGGAAATGCTCGATGGTAGCCCAATCCTCATACAGCCGATCAAAAACTTCCGGGTGAATCGGGTAGCAGGACCGCATGCGGGAAAGATAATCCACTTCCTTCGCCTCGATGGGAAAATCAGAGGCATTATCCTGATACATCTGACTGAAAGCCACGCAGACCTGATCCCGCTTGGCCTCATCCTTGCAATTCTGGAACAGGCGGCGGCGCACGATTTCAAAGCCCTCGTTGGCGGCGACTGGCTTCCAGATGGATTCCATACGGCCAAAGGTATGCTCGATAGCGGCCAGCGCTTCTTTACCGCCGCCTTCTCCCACCTCGATTTCGCTTTCGGGGATGGACGCCACCACCAGACTGTTTTCACTGGCGCGGGCAGCTTCTGTAAGTGACTGAATGAAGGTGATCAGGCTATCAAAGGAACCGGCGGGCAGCCCTTCCTTGTGCCACATATTTTTCGCGTAGGCAACCAATTCGTCGATCAGAATCACGCAGGGGCCGCAGGCGTTGAACAAATCGATCAGTGCCTTGGAACCGGGCGCGACGCCCTTTTTATCCGCTTCCTTGATAATATCATACAGCTTGGGCACGCCGGAATCCACCGCCAGCTGTGCCGCCATTTCCCCCCAAAGCGTGTTGATGGTCACGCCGGGAAGCTGCGGTTCACGGCGGCTCCTGGAGGGATCGAGGGCGGTGCCCACCAGCACGGCCACACGGCAAATGGGTGGTATTTTTACTTCCGCCGCATCCAAAACTGCTTTCAGGCTGGCAGCCTTCGCAACCGGTGCTTTTCCGCGCAGCAAATGATACAGCGCCAGCATGCTGTGGGTTTTGCCGCCGCCGAAAGCTGTTTTTAACTGGATGACCGGTTCTCCGTCCTTGCCGGAAACCCGGCGCAGCGCCTGCACCAGTAAGCCTTTGATGCCCTCCGTCACATAGGTGCGGGAGAAAAACTCCAGAGGGTCCCTGTATTCATAGGCACCTTC
>JAFRNK010000033.1 GCA_017430225.1 Clostridia bacterium
CGACGACGGCTACCAGGGGTTTTATACCAGACATAGTCAACTCCAGTCAGTATTCCTGTGCCGCAAGGCACTCGTAAAGGGAAGCGCCGCCGCGGATCAGCGTGACGCGGAAACGGTCTGTCAGTGCGGTAAGGGGCATATCGTCCAGGAAGAGATCGCCCTCGCTGCGCAGGGTATTGGCGGGGATCATGATCTCATCCGCGCCGCAAGCTTCCGCTGCCTGCAGAAGATCCTGCCCGGTCAGCAGGCCGCTGACCGTGATCGTCTCCCCGAAAAAGCGGTTGACGACGGGCTGAACAGTCACCTGCGGCCCGGGCGGGGCATAGCGCTCGATCCATTGGCGCATGACCGGCGCGACCGAGGTGCCGCAGAGAATGGTGACTTTGCGTTCGGCGCCGTGTTCGCCGGCGGCATTCCCCTGGCGCGAACGGGCGGCAAGCGCCTCCTCATACTGCCGAAGCAGGCCGACGCCGTTCTCGATCTGCGGATAGCCTTCGTACCATTCTTCGTCCGGCAGGGGCACGTTGGCGCGGCAGTAGAACTCGTCCGAGGGAAAAACGAAGCGCGTTCCGGCGATTTCCAGAAAGTGCGCCTGCCAGCGCTCTGCCTGGCGAATGACAGCGAGCGCGCCGTCCGCGTCGAAGTTTTCGAGCTTGGGCAGGTGTTCGCGGAACTTCGTCAGGCCGACCGGCACGACGGCGACCGACTGCACGTTGGGCAGGTAGCCGGATAGGCGTTCGAGCGTATCGTCCAGTACCGGGCCATCGTTGATGCCCGGGCAGAGGACAATCTGGCAGTTGAAACGGATGCCCGCTTCTTTCAGCTGGTCGAGGCGTTCGGGCAGCCGCGCGGCTGCCGGATTGAGCATCATCCGCACGCGGACCGCCGGGTCCATCGCGTGGACGGAAATGTACAGGGGAGAGGCCTTTCGCCGGATCAGCCGATCAAACTCGTCGTCGGAGAGGTTGGTCAGCGTGATATAGTTGCCCATCATCAGAGAAAAGCGCCAGTCGTCGTCCTTCACGTACAGCGTTTTGCGCATGTTGGGCGGCATCTGGTCGATAAAGCAGAACACGCAGTGGTTTTTGCACTGCATGGGTTTCATCTCGTTGAATGCGGGCTCCATATCGAGCCCCAGGGCCGCTTCCCGCGGTTTGATGATCGTGATCTCGCGGCGCTCGCCATCCGCTTTGGCGACAGTAAGGCGCACGCGGGAACGGGCGGTCAGGGCTTCGAAATCCACCTGGTCGATCAGCGGCTCGCCGTTAATCAGCTCGATAGCGTCCCCGGCCCTGAGGCCGTGGCGTGCCGCAAGCCCGCCGGGGCGGACGGAAGCGATTTTATAAGCCAAAGCTTCGCCCTCCACGTCAGTAGTAGAACTCGTCGCGGGGCGTGACCCCGACGTAATAGCCGTCGCTGATCGCCTTGTAGGTGTCGGTGGAAAGCTTGCGGGAGGAGACGACCTGGCCGTCCAGGTAACGGTCCAGATAGGTGGTGATCACATATCCTTCGCGCCCGGTCTGGTACTGGAACATCTCATCCTCATACTCCACGTACTGGCCTTCCGTGTCCTTGAGCAGGATCGGGTCGCCGGGGAGCAGCACGTCGTCCACCTCGCTGCGCAGCTCGTAACGCTCGCCGTCCGCCATGGCGGGGCCGTAGATGTTGACGGTGCACTGCCAGCGTTTGGTGGTCTTGGGCTGGTTTTCCACATGGGCGGTGATGTAGATCCGCCCGCCGGAGCTGTTCTTGAACGACAGGTCGAGACGGCCGCTGGATACAGTGGCGTCCTGACCGAGGTCGGTGTAACTGACCCGCATGGAGTGCGGGCTGCGCTGCTGGATATCCATATTGGCCCTGACCGCGGCGAGATAGACCGTGGTGCTGACCTGGCATACGCCGCCGCCGATGCCGGGCTTCTCTACCCCGTACACGTATTCGATGGCCTCGACGAATCCG
The DNA here is from genome assembly GCA_017430225.1 of Clostridia bacterium. Taxonomy (GTDB): domain Bacteria; phylum Bacillota; class Clostridia; order Christensenellales; family Aristaeellaceae; genus UBA4246. The sequence goes on from JAFRNK010000033.1 coordinate 1,960, forward strand.
TTTTCCTCCGTGCGTTTCCCGACGACGGAGTTAAAGCTGAAGGTTTCGCCGGGATTCAGGGTCTTGCCGTTGATCTTTTCCATGGCAAGGGCGATGTTGCTGTTGCGGCCCTCGGGACTGGTCGTGGCGATCTTGGTTGTGCCGGTAGCGAGCAGCGTGACCTGCTTGCGGACGTCCGCCGCGGTGATATTCGCGGGAATCGGATCGGGCGTGAGCTCGTAGCTGCCGCTTTCGCCCGCGGAGGCACGGCGCATGATCTCTTCGCGCGCGCTTTCGACGTCTAATTCAGCGCCGTTGGTTTCCGGCGCGATGATGAAGGGGTCGCTCTGGTCAGGATCGAAGCCCGCCAGATAAGCGTCCTTCGGTGCCTGCCGGAAATACGCGGCGATCTGGGAGAGGATGCTGTTCAAATTCGCGTCCGTCATGTCGGACTGGCTGGAATACAGGTGCAGCGGCTTTTCGGTCAGCTGCTCTACGGCCTGGAGGCGTTCCTCCACGGTGCCGGTATGGCCGTAGCTGTACGCGGTATCCAGCAGGCTGCGCACCTGCGAGGTATCGGTGGTGATGCCCATCAGGGCATAGTCGAGCGTCGTGAAGGTGTGCCCGTTGCTGGTCAGCGCGAGGGACCATCCGCCCTGGCGCGCGCTGATCTGATTCATGACCGCGTCTTCCGCTTCCTGGCGGGTCATGCCGGACAGCGTCAGGCCGTCCAGGGTGATATTCGGAAGATATACGTTGGCGTAAGGCGCCAGCGTCTCGTTGTTGATGTTCTCGATCTTCTGTTCGTTAGCGGAATTCAGGGCAATGACACCGACCACTGCGAGCACGCAAACGAGCGCCGCGATCCAGGGCCACTTCCGCTGGCGGCGCAGCCGTACCCGTTTGTCCGGCCTGAATGTTCCGGGAATGAATGTCTGAGCGTTGGCGGGAACGCTGTTTTTCTGCGTGGATTGGTTATTCATGAACTCCTTCGGTCTGTTCCGGTTTATCGCCGGCGGTATCGTTTGCTTCGTCAGGTTCGCTGGCGGCGGCTTCGGGCTCGCTGATCGCGGGCACCGGGTCTACGATCGCCAGGAAATCGGCGCGGGTGATGGTTTCACGCTCGCAGAGCAGGTCGGCGACTTGCTCGAGCATGTCCTTGTGTTCTTTGAGGATGTTGTAAGCCTGTTCGTAGCAGCGCGCGAGCAGGTCGGAGACGGCCTGGTCGATGCGGGCGGCGGTTTCCTCGCTGTAGGGGCGGGACTGGCCGAATTCCATGCCGACGAAGACCTGTTCGTCCGTACCGAGGTAAACGGTGCCGATCTCGTCACTCATGCCGAACTTGGTGACCATGCTGTGCGCGAGCTGTGTGGCGCGCTGCAGGTCGCTGGTTGCGCCGTTGGTATTGTCGTCGAGCATCAGCTTTTCAGCCGCGTGGCCGCCCAGCATCATGCAGATGTCCTGCGTCAGCTGTTTGCGGGTGGAGAAATCTGTCTCCTGCTCAGGCAGGACCAGAGTATAGCCGCCGGCGCCGTTGCCGCGCGGCACGATGGTCACCAGCTGCACGTCGTCGCACAGCGGTAGGTAATGCGCGACCAGCGCGTGGCCGGTCTCGTGGTAGGCGGTCATCCGCTTTTCCTGTTCGAGCACCTTGTGGCTGCGCTTTTCGGGGCCCATCTGGATGCGCTCCACGGCCTCGATCAGATGGGCCTGGGTGATGACGGTTGATTTTTCCCGGGCCGCCTGGATGGCGCCTTCGTTCATGATGTTTTCCAGGTCGGCGCCGGTGGCATAGGGCGTGCGCTTGGCGATGTTTTCCAGATCCACATC
>JAFRNK010000034.1 GCA_017430225.1 Clostridia bacterium
CGAATATGATCTTTGCCGCTCTGCTGCTGGCTGCGATCCTGGTCTTTGTGGTCGAACTCCTCACCAAGCGCTGGTTCCCGAAACTCCTGAACGCACCTTATCACTATCTGTACGGTTCCATCGTCATGATCTGCTTCATGGGTGCTTTCGCCTCTGGCAACTCCATGTTCAATGTGTATGAAGCAATCATCTTCTGCGTGTTCGGCATCCTGATGATGGTACTCGACATCCCCATGAGCCCGCTGATGCTCTCTTACATCCTGGGTCAGAAACTCGAGTATTACTTCCGGCTCGGTACATCCTATGCCGAAGGCAGTTACGCCTCCTTCTTTACCCGCCCGATTTCCGGTATCTTCCTGGTCATCGGCATCTACAGCCTGTTCTCCCCGCTCATCAAGTCCGCCATCAAGAAGGCGAAAGCCAAGAAGACTGCTGCTTAAGGAGGTCAACCGATGAAAGCTGTCTTTGACCCCGGCAGGGAACGCCGGAGCATCAATTTCATCGACCATATCGTCTATTCCCGCGTCCAGGACCGGAAGGGCAATCCTGTGGATCTTGACCTGTCCCTCATGGTACAGAACGGCAACAGCGAAATGCGCCTTGCCGCAGGCCGAGACGATGAAGCCCCCTTTGGCAAACAGCCGCTGGTCATCTGGTTCAACGGCGCAGGCTGGCATGATGTGGATAAAAACATCATGAACGCTGAAATGCAGTTCCTGGCGGAAGCTGGATTTGCGGTGGCCTTCATCCATTACCGCGGAACAGAACTGGCCGGATGGCCGGCACAGCTGATCGACTGCAAGACTGCCGTCCGCTTCCTCCGGGCACATGCGGACAAATACAACCTCGACACCTCGCGTATCGGCGTGATCGGGCGTTCTGCCGGCGGGCATCTCGCGGCTTGGATGGCCATGAACACGGAAGGTTTCGATACGGAAGAATGGGCAGACCAGTCCAGCCACGTGGATGCCGCGGTAGATATGTTCGGGCCGACAGATCTTCCCCTGTGCTTTGCCCAGGATCAGCATATGATCGACACCATTCCCAACTACCGCTGGAAAAACATCTCCGAAGGCCATGCCGGCAAGCTGATCGGCGGCGATATGGAAACCATGGTGGAACGTTCCAAGGCGGCCAGCCCGGATTACTTCATCAACGACGGTATGTGCCCGATCATGATCCTGCACGGCGATCTTGATCCTCTGGTGCCGCTTTCCATCAGCGAGCATTTTTATGAGAAGCTGACGGAAGCAGGCCTTGAAGATCGTACTGAATTCTATGTGATCAAAAACGGCGGCCATGGGAGCCGGGAATTCTTCCAGTTCTCAACGCGCCGTCTGATCGTGGACTTTTTCGACCGGAAACTGCGAAAAGGAGAATAAAATGGCTCTGACACAAAAACAGAAAGATGACCTGATGGCCGTCATTGCCCGTACCGGCGGCCATCGTGAGGTCGCCCTGAAACAGCGCGTCGTTCCGGAGAGCTATCAGGCGTACCAGGACCAATGCCTCCGCGAAGAGCACACCCTCTGCTTCCCGGGGCTCACACCGCTTCGTGTGATCGTGACCATGCCCAAGCATCAGAAACCCGGTATGCCCCTTCACGTCAATTATCACGGCGGCGGATTCATCTTCCCCCAGAACGAGGACGACGATATGTACTGCGCGCACCTCGCGGCAGCAGCCGGCTGTGTGGTCGTGGATGTCGACTACGCGGTATGCCCTGACGCTGTATACCCTATGGCTGTCGACCAGAGCTGGGAAGCCGCCAAGTGGGCCTTCGCACACTGCACGGAGTGGGGCTGCGATGAGAACCGTTTCTCCATCGGCGGCTCCAGCGCCGGCGGTAACCTGGCCTTCACCGTAGCACTGCGCAACCAGGAAGAAAAAGCGCTGAAAATTAGCCTGCTGGTGCTGGAGTATGCTGCCAACGACCTGTACCAGGCCGTCGGCGATCCCGCCCAGGAACGCAGCGAAGCTTTCTCCCGCCTGTACGCGGACGGAGATATCGAGCTCCTCAAAGACCCGATGCTCTCCCCCGTCTTTGCGACTGACGAGCAGCTGCGCCGGATGCCTGAGACACTGATCGTCGCGCCGCAGAAGTGCCCCTTCTACGCCTGCAACAACCAGCTGGGCATGCGTATGGTAGACCAGGGTGTGAAAGTCACCTTCCACGCCTATCCGAACTCAACGCACGGCTTCACGATCCGCATGGCCGGACAGGACTGGCTCGCCTCACAGCAGGACGTGATTGACGCGATTCTGGCTTCAACACTGTAAGCGCAAATAAAATCAAGCCGGCAGCTCGCCGGCTTGGATTTGCTTTGGCATATTACTTGATTCCGCTGTGGACGAAAGACTCGATAAACCGCTTCTGGAAGAAGAGGAACAGAATCAGGAGCGGCGCCACGGTCAGCAGGGTGGCAGCGCAGGTATCGGACCACAGAGCGCCGATCTCGCTGGCCTGGGCGAAGATGGCTAAGCCGACAGTCAACAGGCGCTTCGCGGGCTTGTTGATGACGATCAGCGGCCAGAGGAAGTTGTTCCACTGGTAGGAGGCCGCGATTAGGCCGTGCGCGATGAAGCAAGGCACCAGCAGCGGCAGGTAGATGCGGATGATCATGGAAAAGAGATTGCATCCGTCGATCCTGGCCGCTTCCTCCAGCTCGTAGGGGATGGTCTTGATCGTCTGGCGCATCAGGAAAGTACCCATGGCAGACGCGAAGAAAGGCATCATGGCGCCAAGGAGGGTATCGTTCAATCCCAGGCGCGTAATGGTCATATAGTTAGGCAGGATCAGGACGTCCGCCGCGATCATGATCTGGGTCAGAAACAGGATAAACAGCACGTTTTTGCCGTAGAAATTAAGACGCGCAAACGCATAGCCGGCCATGGTTATGGTCACGAACTGCGCCCCAAGCACGCCGGCGACCAGGATCAGCGTATTGATATAGTAATTTCCCCAGGGCGCCATGGTCCAGATGCGCGCGATGTTGTCAAACGTGGGCCACCAGCCCACAGCCAGCATATCCAGCTCCAGCTCTCTGGGGACGAAGGCTGTACGTACAAGCCATACCAGCGGGATCAGGCACAGGATGGCAAACGCGTACATGAAGAAATACATGAAGAACTTGCCCGGCGTCATTTTCCAAGCCGCTTTTTTGGTCTTTTTATTCACGGGTACGGCAGTCATCTGTATTCCCTCCTTTCTTACGCGTAGAACGTGCGCTTATCCTGGGTAAAGAACTGCACGCAGGTAATGATCAGGAGCAGCACAATCACCACGACGGTAATGGCGGACGCCATACCGTAATTGGTCTGGTCAAAGGCTTTCTGGTATACGTAGAACAACAGCATATTGCTGGCGTTGCCCGGGCCGCCCTTGGTGAGGATGTACAGATGGTCTACCATTTTAAAGGCATTGGTCATGGTGATGATCATGACATACAGGGTGGTGGGCATGAGCATAGGCCAGGTGATGCGCCAGAACGTCTGCGTGGGGTTTGCCCCGTCGATCGTCGCCGCTTCATAGAGTTCCGGGTTGATATTCTGCAGGCCGGATATGAAGAACACCATCACATATCCCGCCTGCTTCCATATCAGCATGACGATCAGGGCCCACAGAACTGCTCCAGGGTCCGTCAGGAAATGCCAGTTATTGTTGTTGAAAATATACGCCAGCATACCGTAACTGGGCGTGTATATGAACAGCCAGATGTTTGCCACGGCAACCATCGGAAGAAGTGTCGGGTAGAAGAAGGATACGCGCACCAGGCCCTTGCCGATCCTGACGCGGTTGGCGAATATCGCCATCATAATGGCCAGGATAATGGAAGTCGGCACGGTCACGAGCGCGACAATGATATTATTCTTGAAGGCTTCCGCAAAGATCTTGTCCTTGGTAAACAGCGTGATGTAATTCTGGAAGCCGACATACACCGGGCCGGTGCGGATCGTGGCGTTATTGTCCTTATACAGGGAATTCCATATACTGTATCCGATGGGATAGAAAGTAAACATCGCCAAAAAGATCAAAGACGGCAGCAGCAGCATCCAAGCCAGCCGGGTGTTGCGCCACATTTTCCTTCGATCACGCAGGGAAGGCATCGCATTTTTCTTAGCAAGTACGGTCATAATTCCATCCCCATTTTTTGGAATAGGACTTCCCCGCCCTGAAAGCGGGGAAGTCCGGACAATATGACTTGATGGATTAACGATAGTCGATCAGGATCGCATCAGCGGCATCCTGCGCCTCGTTCAGGGCCGTCTCGGCATCCTTCAGGCCGGTCATCACTTCTTCGATGGCGGTATCGAGGATATCCTGCACGGTCTTCTGATCGTAAACGGAGAATTCAGCGGAAGCGTATTCGAGTTGGTCACGGGCGGTCAGCGCGCTGGGGAAGCTCGCGGCGTAGTCGATCATGCGCTGGGTCTCATAGGCTTCCGGACGGGTGGCTACATAGCCGGTATCGATGGACCACTGAGCCACACGGTCGGGGTTGTTGGTCATCCACTTGATGAACTTGAAGGCCGCCTGGGTCTGCGCTTCGGTGATATTGTCATCCTTGAACAGATAGAAGTTGCCGCCGCCGGTGGGAGAACCGTAGGACGTATTCATCGGCAGGTAGCTGGTGCCGAACGGGAAGTTGGCATCCTTCTTGACGCTGGTCAGCTGACCGGTGGTATGATACATCATGGCGATGGTGCCATTGACGAAGTCGTTGCGGGTGTTGGCCCACTTGGGAGCAACGGGCATCGCGCCGATATCGCTCAGGTGCTTCCAGAACTTCAGGCCGGTGATGGTCTTCGGATCGTTGAAGTACACTTCGGTACCGTCGTCGCTCATGAGGTTGAAGTGATCCTGGGTCAGGGTGAAGGTCTGCAGCATCCAGTAGGCATAGCCGGCCTTGTCGGACGGTACTTCGATGCCGTAACGGACTACGTTGCCGGCGTCATCCTTCTTGACCAGTTTCTGGGCATACTCTTCGAGCTCTGTCCAGTTCTTCGGCGCGACTTCGGGATCGAGGCCGGCCTCGACGAAAGCGTCCTTGTTCCAGTACAGGATAATGGTGGAACGCTGCCACGGGATACCGTAGGTCAGGTAGCCGCCGTTGCCGTCGGGCAGACGGGAGTTCTGCATGAAGCCGTCATAGAAGCCGTTCAGCCAGGCCAGGTCTTCCTCGGTGGTGCAGAACTGGTTGTAATCCTGCAGGACACCCAGAGAATAGAGCTGATACAGGTCGATGGAGAACATCAGCGCGATGGCGGGAGTGTTGTGCGCTTTGATGTCAGCCATAACCTTGGTGGTGGTGTCGGCATAGGAGCCGGCATAGATCGGGTTGATCTTGATGTCGGGGTTCTCAGCGTGGAATTCATCGCACAGCGCGCTGATCAGCTGATCGGGGCCGCCGCCGACGGATACCGGGAAGTACATGTTCAGTTCGATGACGTCATCCGCCAGAGCGAAGGGAACGATACTGAGGACAAACACCAGTACCAGGATCATAGAAAGCAACTTTTTCACGAGAGTCCCTCCTTCGTAAAAGTATAATGAGCAACAGCTCTTTGATGGCGGAAAACCCATCTCCGCCTGTTAACGAAAATATAACACTCTTTGTCATATATGTCAATAGATGTGCTGTTTTTTTCCGTATTTTATATGAACTTATATAATTTTGCCTTTATTCTTGACTTGCCTGTCGTTTGCCTATAAACTATTGGATGAGGAGTGATTCGATGAACAAAAACGTACAGCCTGCCATTGAGCAGAAAATGGATACCCAAGAGCATCGTTCCCTTTCCGATAAGGAAAAGAAACTGAATAACTACCGCCAGCGGAACGCTTATATCCGGAAAGGACAGGTGCTGTTTACCGGCTCCTCCCTGATGGAACAGTTCCCCATCACAGAATTCTGTCTGAACGACGGGCTGCCCATCGCTTACAACCGGGGCATCGGCGGTTATACCACAGACGAGTTTCTGGCGTCGATCGACGCGGTGCTGCTGGATGTACAGCCTTCCAAACTGTTCATCAACATCGGCACCAACGATATTCGCGCGAGGACAGACGGCGAAGACTGGTATACTCATCTGTCCGCCAATTACCGCAAAATCTGTGAGATCATCCGCGAAAAGCTGCCGCGGACCACGGTTTATATGATGGCGTATTACCCAGTCAACGCAGACAGGCCCATCGCACGGCAGAACCCCAATATGGCGGTCCGCACCAACGGGAACATCTGCAGGGCAAATGAGATGGTACAGGCTCTGGCGAAAGAATTCGGCTTCAGCTATATCGATGTGAACGACGGGCTGAAAGACGGTCAGGGCAGGCTGAAAGCAGAACACACCGAAGACGGCATTCATTTTGACGCGGCCGCTTACCGCACCGTGTACGAACGGCTGAAGCAATACCTCTGATGACCTGATCATCAACCAATGGGACGAGAAAGAGAGAAACCATGGAAACGGCAATGATCCTGGTACGCCAGATCCTGCAGATGTTCCTGCTGGCAGGGATTGGCTTTGTGCTGTTCAAAACCGGGAAGATCACCCGGGAAGGCAGCAAGACCCTGGGCAATATCCTGATCTACCTGGTGCTGCCAGCCGTCATCATCAACAGTTTTCTGATTGAACGCACCGTGGAGCACATGACAGGAATCCTGTACAGCGCGTGCTGCGCGGCCATACTGCTCCTGCTCTCCATCGTGATTTCACGCTTAGTGTTCCGGAAGGACGCAATCGCCGCGTTCGCCGGCGCTTTCTCCAATCCCGGCTTCTTCGGGATCCCGTTGATCATCGCTTCCCTTGGACAAGGCGCCGTTTTCTATGTCGCCTGCTTTATCGCATTCCTGAACATCGGACAATGGAGTTACGGCGTTTCCCTCCTGAACGGCCAGCCCCTCCTTCAGGGTCTTCAGCCGAAAAAACTCATGAAAGCGCCTTTTATCATCGCCATACTGATCGGTCTTATCCTGTTCTTCACACAGATCAGGCAGCCGGTGCCTGTCACCGGCTGCCTGTCCGCCGTCGCCGCGCTGAATACGCCCTTGGCCATGTTTACCGTCGGGGTTTACCTGGCCCAGACAGATATCCGGAAGATGATCAAACGGAGATCCACGTACCAGGTATCGCTGATCCGGCTGCTGGTGATTCCGTTTGTATCCCTGCTGCTGCTTGCACTGCTGCCCGAATCACTGCACGATATGAAGCTTGCCCTGCTCCTGGCAGCCGCCTGTCCTGTCGGCTCTAACGTCGCGGTCTATGCCCAGCTGCACGGCAAAGATTATCCCTATGCCGTGGAAACGGTGATCATTTCCACCCTGTTTTCCGTTATTTCCATTCCCCTCCTGATGTGGCTGGCTTCGGTGGTTTGGTAATATCCTGTTCCAATTAGCAATTTTATTGACGCATGGAGGTTGTATCCTATGCCTGTCGGAGTAATCTGCAATACTTTGGCCATCGCCATCGGCGGTGTCGCCGGCGCCAAACTGGGCGGCCGCCTGTCCGCGGAATTCAAGGAAAAGCTGAACCTTGTGTTCGGCATCTGTGCGCTGGGCATCGGCATCACTTCCATCGTACTGATGTCCAACCTGCCGGCGGTCATTCTGTCCCTGATCCTGGGCACCATTCTGGGCACTGTGCTGCATCTGGGCGAGCGCATCTCTCACGGCGGCGCGAAGCTCGCCAGGCTCTTCCCGCAAAAAAATGATAACCAGGATACAGCGCTCCTGGTTACCACGATCGTATTGTTCTGTGCCAGCGGGTCGGGCATTTACGGCTCCATCGTTTCCGGAATCAGTGGGGATCACAGCATTCTGCTGGCCAAGTCGATCCTGGACCTGTTTACGGCCATGATCTTCGCCTGTACCCTCGGTATGGTGGTTTCCGCGATCGCGATCCCGCAATTTCTGATTTTCATCGCGCTGTTCCTGCTGGCCAGGGTCATTTATCCCCTGACCACTCCCGCGATGATCAACGATTTCAAAGCAGTGGGCGGGCTGATCCTGCTGGCAACCGGCCTCAGGATCGCCAAAATCAAGGATTTTCCCATCGCGGACATGATTCCCGCCATGCTCCTCGTCTGGCCCATCAGCTGGATGTGGTCAGCATGGATCGTCCCCCTGCTGTAATCGCAATTACGCTTCCTGCTTGCGCAGGCGACGGTGCCGCTTGCGTTTGCGCATCGGCTCCTGGAAGATGACGCGGGTCGAGCTGGTACGGCTCTTGACCGCGTTGACCGCCAGGGAAATCGCGATAATATTGGTCATGAAGTTGCTGCCGCCGTAACTGATGAACGGCAGCGGGATGCCCGTGATCGGCATCAGTCCTACGCACATGCCGATATTCTCAAAGAAATGGAAGAACAGCATCGCCATCACACCGATGATGATCAGCTGGCCGAACCTGTCCTGCGTGAAGCGCGCCAGATAAAGCAGCCTGATCAGGAGATACATATACATCAGAATGACGGCGCAGCAGCCGATAAAGCCGAAAGCTTCCCCGAGGCTGGAGAAGATGAAGTCGGTATGATCTTCAGGCACGAAGTCCAGCTGGCTGATCGAACCGACGATAAACATACCGATGCCGTTGAGCCGGCCCGATCCGATCGCCATCTGCGAATACAGGATCTGGTAACCGGCTGAATTGTAATACTTCTGCGGGTCCAGGAAGGACAGGATGCGCAGGATACGGTAATCGGTCGAGTTGGAAAGCAGGGCGTAGCCGAACAGCGTGGCCACCGCCAGCAGGACCACCGTGATCAGGAACAGGACGATGCGGATGTCAGCGCCGGAGAAAAAAATCATGACCAGGAACATGAAGCCCATGACGATGACGGTGCCAGTCTCGCCCTGGGCTAGGGTCACGAGCGCGGGGATGCCGAACAGAAAGCTGATCCTGACGAATTCCCGGAACGTGCCCATCGGTTTTTCACTGTTGGAAAGTTCCCTGGCCAGCATCAGCAGTATCGACAGTTTCGCGAACTCGCAGGGCTGGATGGTGCGGCCCCAGCCAACCTTCAGCCACGCGTTGATGCCGGAAACAGCCGTCGCCGCGGCCAGTGTGACGACCAGCAGTGCAAGGACGGCATAATAGAACAGCCTCGCGCGCGCTTTGTAGAAGTCCAGTGGGATCGCGATGGCAATGAATACGACCACCAGCGAGGCCAGCGTGAAGATGGACTGCCAGGACGCGGAGTTGGAGTTCACGATATAGTTGAGCAGGGAAAGATTCGTGCCCTTGTCAGGGTCATAGCTGGCAATGGCGATATTGATGATTCCGAATGCCGCCAGCATATAACTGACCAGCAGCAGCTGCCAGTCCAGATGCGCGCGCGTTCGGCGGTGGGATACTGTATCCATAGGGTTCTCCTGTCAGGGATTCTGGTTTTGAACGCGGTAGAACCGCGGGAAGCTGACGTTCTGTCCCGCCAGGCGTTTCGCGATTCGGAGGACCGCCCGCCGGACGGAGGCGGAATCGCATTCGAGTGCCGTTTTGTGCATCAGGATGCCGCGGTAAACGTCGTAGCTTTCCGGGATGCCGCCGATCAGCGGGAGGTCGAGCGAAGCGGCGATTTCTCCGGGACGTTTTTCCTCGTTGACCCAGATCAGGAAATGGTCGATCCGGTTCAGGATCAGTCCCGCGTGCAGCTGCCTGCGCTCGAACAGCATCGAGGAAACCCTCTCTGCCGCGCGCAGGCTCGTATCGTCCGGGGTCGCGACCAGGATCGCGTCGTCCGCGGCCATCCATACGTTTTTCAGTCCGCGACCGATGCCCGCCGGGCAATCGATGAATATATCGTCGTATTGCTGCTTCGCCTCCGCGATCAGCTCGGCGATCGCTTTTTTGGACATGTCGCCCGGGGTCGCCATCTGCGGCGCGGACAGCAGGTGCAGGGAGGGCGTCTGCGGATGCGCAGTCGCCGCCTCCGCCAGCGTGCAGCGGTTTTCAAGGACGTCCCCGGCGTCATACATGACCAGGTCTTCCATGCCCATCAACAGGTCGCAGCAGCGCAGGCCCACGTCGCCGTCAAAGATCAGCACGCGGCGGCCCATCTGCGCGAGCGCCAGCGCAAGCGAGGTGGATACGGTCGTCTTTCCCGTACCGCCTTTACCGGATACGATCAAATAAGCACGTCCCATAGCACTCCCCCGCTTACGGCGTCAGTTCGTTGCCGGTGGTCAGGGAGATATCCGAGATCACCTTGTTGTTTTCGTTCATCCACCACTCGATCCATTCACGGGCCGCAATGGATGAATATCCGCCGGAATACCCGTTCGGGATATAGGATACAAGAGCCAGCTGAGGATCCTCAAACGGCGTCAGGCAGACGAACCAGGCGTTGTTTTCGATATCGATCTTGATCTTGCCGACGGTGATCTGGGATGTGCCCGTCTTAGCCCAGATGTCGTTCCTGTACTGCCAGTCCTGGAAGAACCGTTTCGCGGTACCGGTTTCGTCGACCACGCCTTTCATCCCTTCTTTGATGTAGGGCAGGTACTCCGCTACTCCTTCCAGCTTGTTGAACAGGGACGGCTGGCGCTTGGAGAGGATCTCGCCTTCCGGCGAAGTGATGGAGTCGATCAGGGACAGGTTCCAGACGTTGCCGTCTACCAGCGCGGCGGCATAACGGACCTCCGCGACCGGCGTCACCAGCGTGATGGACTGCCCGATCGCCATCTGGATCTCCAAGCTGCCGCCCCATTTGATCGTATTCAGGTAATTCCACAGGTCGCTCATCAGCGCGGACATGTATACCATGTTGCGCGTCATGGCGAGCTCGTTCATGAAGATCTTCTGCGCTTCGAGGACCCAGAAGTCAGAACCGGTGTTGATGGCCATGTCCATGAGCTGCTTGATGCAGCGGTTCAGGCGCTCGTCATCGTAGGAAATGCCGTAGCTGGACGCGAAGTTGCGGATATGCGTCTTGATCGCGTTGGCGACGATGATCGGGGTATCCGTGACCTGGTTCGCGAGCGGCTCACTGGTATCGTACAGGTTGGTCTGGTTGCCGACGATGCTGCGCAGTTCGCCGTTGAGCTCTACGCCCGTCTTGGTGGTCAGGCCCATCTGCGCTGCGTACTTGTACAGCCGGTCGGTGCCCTCGTCGCCGTACAGCAGAGAACCCAGCGTATAGAAGAAGTAATTGCAGGAGTTGGTCAGACCCTGCACGATCGTCTGGTCGCGGTGCTTTTCCGGGTGATTGGTCCAGCAGGTCGGAGCTTCAGCCTGGTTGCGCGTATATTTCATAAACTTGCCGCCGTCGCTGATCTCCGTCGTCGGCGTGATGACGCCGTTGGTCAGGGCCGCTAGGCCGGTGACCATTTTGAAGGTGGAGCCCGGCTCGGCGCGCGTCTGGATCGCGTAGTTCATCAGCAGGCCGCGCTTGTCCGCGACAATCGCCTGGGCAGCCTCGCCGCCGGCGATCATAGCGTTCAGGTCGTATGTCGGGTACTGCGCCATCGCGAGCACTTTGCCGTTGTGCACGTCCATGACGATCAGAACGCCCTTCTCGGCGAGACGGACAGGGTCTTCCTCCCAGTCACGGATATTGATTTTTTCCTTGTTCGTCTCCAGCCAGTCGCCGTCCTGCATCTTTTCTTCCTGGGTGTTGCGGATATACTCGACGTTCTCCTGGATGGCGCGCTCGGCGCGCTGCTGGTAGGACGCGATCAGCGTCAGCTTGACGTTGTTGCCGTCTTTCGGCTCCGTGTAGCTGATCTGACGGGTCAGTTTACCGTTGCTGTCGCGCTCCATGACGCGGCTGCCCTGGCGCTCGGAAATGCAGGCGGTCAGCCAGTTCTCCTGGCTCTTTTCGATGCCGTCCAGACCGACTTCGTCGTTCAGGGCATAGCCGGAGGACTGGTAATTGTCGTAATAAGAAGTATAGCTCTGGATCTTGCCCGTATAACCGATGATCTGGGACGCGAGGGTCGACCGCGGGTAAATGCGCTTTTCGCCGACTTCGATGGCAATGCCCGGCAGCAGCACACTGCGGCCTTCGATCTCACCGACCGCGCTGAACGCGACGTCCTTGGCGATGACTACAGGCAGGGAGTTGAAGATGTTCATCTGCATTTCCGAGTAGACGGCCATGACCTTGAGCGTCGTCTCCTCGTCCAGGTCCTCAGGGATCTGGTATCTCGTCCTCAGGCGTTCATAACAGGCTTCCGCCGTGGCGTATCTGGACGAAGTTAGGTAATGGTTCGACCGCCACTGGCTCATGCGCGTCGCGGTCGCTTCCTCAGATATACCCTTGCCGAAATCGAACACCCAGTCGCCCTCTTCGTCGCGTACGATCGGGAAAGTGACGGAAATATCGCCGTCGTACTTTTTCAGGATCGATATCGTTTCGATGATGGCGTCGGTGAACGCCTTGTACTGCGCTGTGCTGGACTGCGAGTTGTCGCGCTGGAAGGTGACGTTGTAGATCTTTTCGCTCTTCGCCAGGATGACGCCCTCGGCGTCGGTGATCATGCCGCGCGTGCCCTTGAGGACGATGGTCTTGTTGGAGCGGGTGCCGGCACGGTCTGAATAATACTCGCCGTTGGTGATCTGGAGGCGGTACAGGCCCATGACCAAAAGAACGCCGCTCAGGATGATACCGGCCAGGAAAACCAGGTACCGGGCGTTCATATTGGCTTTATGTTCTTTTTTCGCGTGCCTGTTTTTCACGCCTGTTCTCCTTCACTTACGTATGAGGTTCTGCTCCCGCGCCCGATCAGTTTCAGGAAAGCGCGGTAAGGCAGCATCAGCACGAGCGCCAGCGCCGTCGTATAGAGGCTCGAAGCCAGCGCACGGAAGATATGGCCGCTGTCCAGACCGAAGTCCGAGATATAGCCGTAGACCGCAAGCACCGTGTTGAACATGAGCGCCATGGTCAAAGCGCACAGCGGGATGCGCAGATAAGGGTTCATATTCTCGTCGCGCCTGAAAAACTGGACGACGCGCTTGAGAACGCGGATGAGCTTCGCCGTGTACAGCGCGTGGAAACGCGTCACCTCACGATTCTGCCGGTCCATGGCGACCGCCAGCTTGCGGCGTTCGCGCTGGCGGTCAGACAGATCCGCGAACCACTGCGCGCAGAGCATGGTGATGATCGGATAACTGAGCAGATACAGTACCGGCACGTTGGCAAGCATGCACTCCATCAGGATGCCGATGATGCATCCGGAGCAGAACGCCGCCTTCTTGCCGTAGCTCACGGTGATCACGGCAATGCCCGCAAGGCAGGCATTGGCCGTCACGGGGCCGATATACAGATGCTGCATCACACACACTTCGAGCAGGTAGCTCACGAATGTCAGAACGAGTACCCGCAGCGGCCTGACCAACTGCTTCACTCTTCTTCCTCCTCAAAGTGCTGAGAGTCCATATCGAAATCGGGAACCGGCGTCGGGGTCGGCGCAGGCGTCGGGCTCGGAGTCGGGCCTTCCGGCGTCGGGGTCGTGCGGTTGTACTCCAGATTCGGTTCCGGAGAGCGCGTGACGAAGACGATACCCGGCGTCACGGACGCTTCAGGCGCGGGCGTCGGCGTCTCGGTCACTTCCGGTTCGGGGGTCACGACATCCGCGGGGATCGGCGTCGAAACGCCGCCTTCCTCAAAGCTGGTGCCGACGCCCGTCGCGAACTCCGGCAGCGGCCTCGCGGTCGCCAGCGGCACGAGGGTCGCGGAAACGGAGGTGGACTCGCTGTTCAGCTGCGCCGTTTCAGCGTAGGACGGAATATAGCGGTAGATGATGACGTACTCAAGGTGCTGGAAATCCACGATCGGCTGGATGACGACATACTGCTTGTTGTCCTCCATGCCGCGGGTGCTTTCCCGGACAGTGCCGATCGGGATGCCCTTGGGGAACGGCATGCCGACGCCCGAGGTCACCACGACGTCGCCGGTACGCGGCAGATGGTTCTCCGGCAGGTAATACATCCGGCACAGGGCTTCTCCCTTCAGGCCGTACGTACCCTTGACGGAGCCCTGGTCGCGGCTGGATTCCATCAGCGCGGGGATGGTCGTGTCACTGTCGATCACCGTCGCCACCTTGCAGCTGGCGCTGCGGACGTCATAGGTGTAACCGACCAGGCCGCCGTTGAAAACGACCGCCATGTAGTCCTGGACCCCGTCCTTGGTGCCCCTGTCCAGTTCGAGCGTGGAGAAATAGTTGCCGGTGTCGTGTCCGATGACCGTCGCGGACAGCGGATTCATCGCCTCGTTGCCGATGCGCTCCATACTGAGGTCGTCATACGCGTTCAGGCGCGCGGCGTACTCGTCCGCCAGCATGGCGCGGTCCTGAAGCTCCTCCAGTTTCATCAGCGCCTGCTCATACTCGTACTCGAGATTGCTGCGGTATTTCATGGTACGGAAATAGCCGGTCACCCAGCTGACCGCGCCGGATACCGTCTTCTGGATCGGAGTCATGATATTGGAAATGATCTCGCTGGGCCTGTTCAGGATCGGCTGATCAAAAAAGTTGCCGAGCAGCATAATCACGATCAGGACGATCAGCAGCGTTCCGCCGCCAAACATCATCAGGTTGCGGGCGAAGCTGCCGCCCTGACGCTCCTTGCGCTTTTTCTGCTTGCGCTCTTCTTTTGCCATGGCGCTTACTCCTCAGCGTCTTCCCGCAGGAAAGCGCTGCGAACGATGCGGTGGAGCAGGTCGTAGTTCTCGGTCAGCTGGCCGACACCGACAGCGGAGCAGGAGAGCGGGTCCTTCGCCAGGTATACCTTGATGCCCAGCTCGGAAGCGATATACTGATCCAGGCCGAACAGCAGCGCACCGCCGCCGGTCAGGTGGATGCCGTCGCGCATGATATCGCTGCACAATTCTGGCGGCGTGCGCTCCAGCACGAACTGGATCGCCGCCAGAATCGCGTCGCAGGTCGGCTTCAGCGCTTCATAGATCTTGGTGCTCGAGATCTCCGCGGTCTGCGGCAGGTTAGTGATGAGGTCGCGTCCCCTGATGAGCGCCTTGCGCTCCTCCTTGAGCGGCAGCGCGGCCCCCAGGTCCATCTTGACCTCTTCCGCCGTGCGGTCGCCGATCAGCATATTGAAATCGCGCTTGATGTAAGCCGCGACTGCTTCGTCCATTTTTTCGCCGCCGATGCGGACAGACCTGGACACGACGATACCGCCCAGGGAAATGACCGCAGCTTCCGTCGTGCCGCCGCCGATATCGACGACCATGCTGCCCACGGGCTCAAATACCGGCAGGCCGGAGCCGAGTGCGGCCGCGAACGGCTTTTCCAGCAGGTTCAGGCCGTTCTTGCGCACGCCCGCATACAGGGCCGCCTGGCGGACCGCACGGCGCTCGATGGGCGACATGCGGCTGGGGATCGTCACGATCGCGCGGGGCTTGACCAGGCGGGAAACGCCGATGGCCTTGCGCATAAAAAAGTGCAGCAAATACTCCGCCATTTCAAAATCGCGGATCATGCCGTCCGTCAAAGGCCGGACGGCGGATACTTCGCCGGTCGTTCGGCCCAGAAGGACGCGCGCGTCCTCGCCGATCGCTTTTACGGCGTGTTTTCCCTTGCTGTCCACCACCAGGATCGTCGGCTCATTGATGACGATGCCTTTTTTGCGGACGTGCACCAGGGTATTGGATGTACCAAGATCTATTCCGATGTCAGGCGCAATGATTGCCATAACTTCCGTCTTCCATTCCCAAATCCGTTGTATATCAACCAGTAATCTCTTTCAGCAGTTCCCGGACTGTCGTCAGCGGGAGACCGATCACGTTGGAAAAGCTGCCCTCGATCCTGTCCACGAAGTAGCCGGCGCGGCTCTGGATCGCGTACGATCCTGCTTTTCCGAAGGGCTCGCCGGTCGCGATGTACGATATGATCTCTTCTTCAGTCATATCCACGAAATGGACATCCGTGACAGCATATGCGGTATGCAGGCCGCCTTCCGGATCCGTCATCGCGACACCGGTATATACCTGGTGCCACCGCCCGTTGAGGGCCTCCAGCATCCGTTTGGCATCCTGCTCGTCCTTAGGTTTTCCGAAAACCCGGCCGTCGACATAGACGACCGTATCCGCCCCGAGCACCATGCGGCCGGGTTGATGCTTCTGTACCGCCTGCGCCTTCAGTACGGCGTTCTGTACAGTCACGTCCTCGGGCCTGCCTTCCGATATCTCCTGCGCGTGCGCGACTTCCACGGTGAACTCAAACCCTGCCTGGGTCAGCAGTTCCCTGCGGCGCGGGGATTCAGAAGCCAGAATCAAAGCCTGCATGATCAGGTCCCTCCGTAACAGCTCAGAAATGCTCCCGCCGAGTATCACTGAACCGCCGGGGTAAGTATTATAACATAAAAAATCTCTCCCGTATAGATAATTGGAGAGATTTAACAAATTGGCACCGGATCACTTCACGTCTGCAGGTTAATCCGTTTTCCCCTTGTACTCGAGGCAAAGCATCGTCATGTCATCGAACTGTTCCGCGCCGTTCACGAAGGCGTCGACCGCCTTGCTGACATTGTCCAAAATCTCTTTCGGGGACGCCTCAGGCTTTTCGTTCAGGACCCCGATCATTCTGTCGGTACCGAACATTTCTTTCTTCGCGTTGGTGGATTCCGGCACGCCGTCCGTATAGACGAAGATCTTGTCTCCCGGCTTCAGGGTAAACTCATATTCCTTGTACTCCATGTTCTCCATTCCGCCGACGACAAAGCCGTGCTTATCCTGGAAAAGGACAAACGAACCGCCGTTTTTCAGCGCCGGATACTCATGGCCCGCGTTCACCGCGGTCACGCGGCCCGTGCTGATCTCGAGGATGCCCAGCCAGACCGTGACGAACATCTCCGACTGATTGTTGGAACAGAGCAGATCGTTCGTCGCCCGGATGATCTCGGACGCGGCTCCGCCAAACATCGCGAAGTTCTTGATGGTCACCTTGGTCACCGTCATAAAGAGGGACGCGGGGACGCCTTTTCCGCTCACGTCCGCGATCACCAGGCAGAGATGGTCGTCGTCGATCAGGAAGAAATCATAGAAGTCTCCCCCGACCTCCCTGGCGGGATCCATGGACGCGTAGATATCGAATTCCCTGCGGTCCGGATAAGGCGGGAACTCGTGCGGCAGCATTTCCTCCTGGATCTGGCTCGCCATCGTCAGTTCCGTGTTGATCCTCTGTTTCTCCGCTTCCTCGCGGTGCCGCGCTTCCAGCTTGCGGATTTTCCGCCTGAGATACAGATTGATGACGGCTGCGATGATCAGTATGCCCAGGATCGCGGCAACGACATAGAACCACGTGTTTTCGTAAAACGCGCGCAGCTTGACGATATGGAAAGTCTCCGTCTTGTTTTCTCCGGCCACCGGATCGGTCAGCCGGATCACGAAATCGTATTCGCCGCCGGCCAGATTGGTATAATCCACAGGCACCAGTTCGCTGCGGCTGACAGTCACGCTCCCGCTGTCGAAGCCTTCCAGATGATAGGTGACCTGCGGGTTGAGCATCGAATAATTGAACACATAGCTGTATATCGTCAGTTTCCGCACGTCAGAGCCGATCGTGAACGAACCGTTTTTGTCCGGATAGAGCCGCGTCCCGTCGGCGTCGATAAACGGCACGGCCACCTTCAGGCCGCTCACGTGTTCAAACGAACGGTCAATGTTGACTTTCGCCACGCCCAACGCCCCGGCGATATAAAGGTCTCCGTCCTCAGTCAGTTCACTGTAGGAGTTGGACGTGGCAATTGTAGGCAGTCCGTTGTGCACGGTATAGTGTACCGGATCGATGTCTTCATTGCCGAGCAGGTCCTCGGCCGCAACGATATAGATGCCGTCGCTGCTCAGGACCCAGACCTCGTCATTGCTGTTGACATACAGGTCAAAATTGTCCGGATAAGGGAACTTTTTGAGCGTCGTCAGATGATAATCCCGGTCGAGCCAGGCCAGGGAGTTGCCGGTGATGACCCAGATGACGTCACGCTTCGGATCCCGCTTGACGCGCATGACGCTGTCCGATTCCAAACCTTCAGGATAGCTGATGGTGCGGATCCCGTTTCCGTCGATGATATGAATACCGTCATAGTTCGATCCGACTACGATCTCACCGCCAAAGCCCTCCGTCACGGAGAGGAGTTCCGGGTTCGTGAAACCGTCTTCCGGGGTGTAACCGCCCGTTACGCGGTCACCTTCGATGATATTGAGGCCGCCGGAACCCGGCACCATGAAGCGGCCATCGCTGAACTCGTAAGCAAGCCTGATTTTTTCGGAATAGAGCCCGTCCTTCGTCGTGAATACCAGGACTTTGCCCTCGTCATAACGCATAAGCCCGTAATCACGCCCGCTGCTCCAGGTGGCGATCCAGAGCCGCCCCTTGCTGTCCATACTCACTGAGCGAACGCGGATATCGTCCAGCATCTGCAGCAGATCGGTTTCATCCAGTTCAACCCCGGATGCGGTCACGGCCTCCGTCAGCGGAAGCTCTGTGATGCGCCAGTTGTTATCCTCGTCAAGCACGATCAGCCCTTCGTCCGTACCCAAGAAGAGGTACCCGTGGCGATCCTTGCAGGTCGAGTTGACGACTGTCTGGGGCAGCTCAAAACGTTCGAAAATATCCATGAACTGGTTCCGGGTGATCTTCATGACCCCCTGGCGGGCAGAAACGAACCAGAGATTGCCTTCGTAGTCCGCGATCATCTTCAGCACGGAGTTGTACACCGGCAGATTATCAATCCTGTAAAATTCATCGCCGTCCAGCACGCCGATCCCGTTTTTTGCGCAAATCCAGAGCTGGCTGCCGAAGGCTTCCATACTTTCTACGCTTGACAGAGACGCAATATCAAAGGCCCGGGCCGAGCTCAGCCGGTCTTCCAGCGTTCCGTAATAGATCACATTGTCTTCCGTGCCGATATAGAGACAGCCCGGATGATAGGGATCGGGCATGACGCTGCTGACGTGTTCGATCGTATTCTCTTCGACAGGCAAAAAACTGACGATTTTGCCGTCCTTCAGGGTCAGGAGGTCGCCGACGTTGGACATGCCGTAGAGCAGCCCGTCATTGCCCGCGCGCAGGATCAGGAAGTTCATGTCTTTTACACGCGGATCATTGATATTCGTCAGCTGCATGTCGTCGCCGATCATCGCGATCCCGCCTGTCGTGGCGACATAGATGATGCCGTTTTCGTCTTCGGAAACGGCACGGATATGCGGAGATTTCAGGCCTTCGGCCCTGCCCCACATGCGGAATTCGCCGCGCTCCATGACCGCGACGCCGTTATCGTTGGTCCCGACCCATAGGCGGCCTTTGTGATCCACGAACAGGCACCGCACTTCCGTTATGCCGTGGGTGGAGTCCATCCGCACAAAGGTATCGCCGTCATAGCGGATCAGTCCGGCGTAGGTACCGATCCAGATGAAGCCGTCCTCTGTTTCGGTGATCGTGTTGGCCGAGACCGTCGGCAGGCCGTTGGTATTGGTATAAATCGTCGCGGAATAGCCGTCCTGCTTGCCGATCAGGTCGACAGCGATCTGCCCGTTCACAATGCCTGAATTGTTCCTGGAAACAGCTTCGCCTGAACTCATTCCGGTCGAAAGCAGGAGCACAGCCAGCAGCAGCGCAAACCGAAACGGAACACGTTCAATCAGGGTCCGCATTCTCAGCCTTCTTTCGATCATGGCAATTCCTCTGGAGGATGTATCGTTACAGCCGGCTCCCGGGAGCCGATGGAAACATTATCGGATGATCCCGCCGCCCAGGCAGACTTCGCCGTCGTACAGCACGGCGCTCTGGCCCGGCGTCACGGCGCGCTGCGGTTCATCGAAAGTCAAATGCAGGATACCGTCCGAGCCCAGGACCGCTTCACAGGCCTGATCAGGCTGGCGATACCGCACCTTGGCTTTCAGGCGGCAAGGCGTATCCGCCGGCAGCGCCTGACGGATGAAGGTGACCTGCTCGCAGTCGCAGACATGGCGGTACAGCCTCGGATCGTCTTCGCCCTGGACGACGATCAGGCGGTTGCGCTTCAGGTCCTTGTCGATGACGAAGTACCGCCGGCCGTCTCCGCCGCCACCGATGCCCAGCCCGCGGCGCTGGCCGAGGGTATAATACATCAGGCCGTCGTGCCTGCCCACGACCGTTCCGTCGGGCATCACGATATCGCCGGGCTGCGCGGGAAGGTACTGCGACAGGAACTGCTTGAAGCGCCGTTCGCCGATAAAGCAGACGCCGGTCGAATCCTTTTTCTCGCTGACCGGGATCCCGGCCTGCCGCGCCTTTTCCCTGACTTCCGCCTTGGTCATCCCACCCACGGGAAAGATGCTCTGCCTGAGCTGTTCCGCCTTCAGCATGTACAGGAAATAGCTCTGCTCCTTGTTCGGATCGACGCCCTTCAGCAGGTCTCCCTGCTCGTTGGTGCGCACGAAATGGCCCGTCGCCATTTTGACTGCCATCAGGCTGCGGGCGTAGTCCAGAAAAGCCTTGAACTTGATTTCACGGTTGCACAGCACGTCTGGGTTCGGCGTCCTGCCGGCCCGGTATTCATTGAGGAAAAGCGTAAAGACGTTATCCCAGTACTCTTTCGCGAAATTGACCGAGTAATAGGGAATCCCGATCTTCTCGCAGACGCGCCTGACGTCCTGCCAGTCTGTCTCCGAGGTGCAGACGCCGTTTTCGTCCTGCTCGTCCCAGTTGTTCATGAACACGCCGATGACTTCATGTCCCTGCTCCTTGAGCAGCAGCGCGGCGACAGAGGAATCCACGCCGCCGGACATCCCTGCGACGACCCTCATGCCCAGATGCCCCTTTTTACCAGGTATTCAGGCAGGCGCGCGGTCAGTTCGCTGATGACAGCGCCGACGGGCTGGCTGGCGTCGATCGTCAGGTACCGGTCCGGCTCTTCGGCGGCGATCCGGTCAAACCCGGACATCGCGCGCTCGAAGAAATCCCGCTTCTCCTGCTCGATCCTGTCAGGAACGGATTCGGAGAGCCTCCGGATCAGCGACGTTTCCGCGTCCAGGCGCAGGTATACGGTGATGTCCGGCATGCAAAGCTCCATGGCGCGGGCGTTGTAGGCGCGGATCGCGTCTTTCCCGAGCTGCCGCCCCTCGCCCTGGTAGGCCAGGGAGGAGTCCACGTACCGGTCGCAGATGACCGCGCAGCCGCGCTTCACCGCGGGCAGGATGACGTCGTGGGCGTGCTGGTAGCGCGAAGCGGCGTACAGCAGCGCTTCCGCCGTCGCCGTCATTTCCCCGTGCTCCGTGGAAAGGAGCAGTGAGCGGATGTTTTCGGAGATCGGGCAGCCGCCCGGTTCACGCGTATGGATGACAGGATAACCGTACTGGCGCATCAACTCATCCAGATGCCGCGCGACGGTCGTCTTGCCGCATCCGTCGAGGCCTTCCAGCGAGATGAACACGCCCTTGGGGGCGGGTACCTCGCCCAGCAGTTCCCTGGACAGCGCCTCCACGTCCGGCACAGAGACATACTTGCCGTCCGGGCGCCAGTCCCCGCCGAATCCGTACTGCACGTGGATCCCGGCGATTCCGGCTTTCTCCGCGCCGACGATATCGTCCTCGGTATCGCCGACCATCACCGCGTTTCCGGGATGGCGCGCGAGAATCCGCCCGATCAGGATGGCTTTCTCATTGTCGACCGCCATGGGCTCGGCGCATTCCACTTCGTCAAAGAGGTTCAGGATGCCGAAATGCTCAAGGATGCGCTTCGTGATCCTGGGCGGCTTGCCGGTCGCGACCGCCAGCACCACGCCGCGGCGCCTGAGCCCGGTCAGGAGGGCGCGGATCCCGGGGTACAGGTTGTTTTCCAGATAACCCACGGTTTCGTGCCGCTCCCTGTACAGGCGCAGCGCCTCAATGCTCTCTTCGTCGTTCAGCCCGCAGCGGCGCTGAAAGCTCATCCTCAGGGGCGGACCGATAAAACTCCGGATCTCATCCGGTCCGGGCATCGGCTTCCCGAGCGCGGTCAGCGCATGGCGGATCGAAGCGATGATGCCTTCGCTGTTGTCGCTCAGCGTGCCGTCCAGATCGAAGATGACAGTATCAAACAACAAGCTCACCTCTTAAAAAAGCTCTGTGCATCGCGTAGGTT
Source organism: Clostridia bacterium (assembly GCA_017430225.1). Taxonomy (GTDB): domain Bacteria; phylum Bacillota; class Clostridia; order Christensenellales; family Aristaeellaceae; genus UBA4246. The sequence goes on from JAFRNK010000034.1 coordinate 22,053, forward strand.
TTGCACAGAGCGGCGTAAAATCCGATAAAATTATTCGACAGCGATCAGGTAGAAATACAGGGGCTGGCCGCCGTTCTGGATATCGACGTCACAGTCCGGATAGAGTTCGGCGAACTCGTCCGCCAGCGCCTGCGCGTCTTCCTTGCTGGTATCCGCGCCGTAGTAGAGCGTGATCAGGCTGTCGTCCTCGGTGACGATGTGTTCCGTCAGGGACACCGCGACGTCGTGTACGCTGCTGCCCTTTTCAGCCACTTTGCCGTTGGCGAGGCCGATGATATCGCCCTGCTTGATGTGCAGGTCTTCGAACTCGCTGTCGCGCACCGCGTAAGTGATGGTCGCGGTCCGGACGTTTTCGGAAGCTTCCTGCATCCGCTCGGCGTTCTCTTCCGGCGTCAGGTCGGGCTGGAAGGCGACTGCCGCGGCAATGCCCATGGCCACGTTCTTGGTCGGGATCACGATGACGTTGCTATCGCTGATTTCGGCAGCCTGCTGCGCCGCCAGGATCACGTTGCCGTTGTTCGGGAATACGAATACCGTATCGGCCGATACGGAGTCGATCGCCTTTGACAGATCCTCGATCGAGGGGTTCATGGTCTGGCCGCCTTCGACGATCGCGTCGATCGCCAGGTCCTTGAAGATCGCGGAGAAGCCTTCGCCCAGGGAAACCGCGATCATGCCGTAGGGCTTCTTTTCCTTCGGCGCTTCTTCGGCAGGCGCCGGCTCCTCTTCCTTCTGGTCCGCGACTTTCAGGTTCAGCAGCTCCAGGTCGATCAGGTCGCCCAGCATCTGGCCGTACTGCAGCGCCTTGCCCGGATCGTTGGTCTGGACGCGCACGCTCAGGCGCTTGAGATCGCCGTCGATCGCCAGGCAGTCGCCGATGCGGTTGAGCTGGCGCTTGAGCAGGTCGATATCCGACTGAACGGCTTTCTTGCCGATGTTCACGATGGTGTAGCGCACGCCGTACATATAAGCGCTGTCAGCCCAGCCGGACTCGACGGCCGCCTGCGCTTCTTCGCCTGCCGCCGGCTCTTCCGTGCTGACGACGTCGATCGACTCGCCGCGGAGCACCGAAGCGTAACCGGTGTAGATCAGCATCAGGCCGCGGCCGCCGGCATCGACGACGCCCGCCTGTTTGAGGACGGGCAGCATATCCGGGGTCCGCTGCAGGATCGCTTCGCCGGTGCTCAGGATGTTGTTGAACAGCGCTTCATAGCTGTCCGGCTCCTGGGCGGCCTGCTTGACCGCTTCCTCCGCGATGACGCGCGCCACGGTCAGGATGGTGCCCTCCTTGGGGCGCATGACCGCCTTATAGGCCGTATCCGCGCCGCGCTTAAGCGCGTCCGCGAACTGGGTGGGCGTGATCGCTTCCACGCCGTCCAGCGCTTTCGCGAAACCGCGGTAGAGCTGGCTCGTGATGACGCCGCTGTTGCCGCGCGCGCCGCGCAGGGCGCCTTTCGCGAGCGCAGCGGCAGCCTCGCCGGCGCTGGTGTATTCTTTGGCGTTGATCTCACGAACGGCTGAGTTCATGGTCAGCGTCATGTTGGTGCCTGTATCACCGTCCGGGACGGGGAACACGTTGAGCGCGTCCACCTTCTCACGGTTTTTCTCAAGCAGAGCGGTACCTGCCAGGACCATTTCCCTGAGCATTAAACCGTCGATCGTACTTACCTCAATCATTATACGCGAATTCCTTCCACAGAAATATTGACACCGCGCACCTTGACGCCGGTCATGCTCTCAAGTTTGTACTTGACCACTTCCACGATGGTTTTGCAGACTTCAGCCACCGACACGCCGTACTCGACCACGATATACAAATCGACGCTCAACTGGTCTTCCACCATGCGGATCTGCACGCCCTTGCTCAGGTTTTCCCTGC
>JAFRNK010000035.1 GCA_017430225.1 Clostridia bacterium
ACCTCATGTCTTGTGTTATAGTTGTCATGCAAGGTAAGCTCCTTTCGTTTGGTTTTGTGTCGCAGCTCAACTATAACCGATTGACGCTTGCCTTGCACTCTTTTTTATTCACTTGTCCAAGATGTATTGTAATCCTACACTTGTCTCTTGATAAAAACTCCGTAACAACTTGACACTATCTGAGAATTATGATATAATCATGTCAGATTCAATATATAATCTGGATGTCGGATCAGCCGAACATGGATGTAAGAACAGGCTGATCCATCTCCATTCAAACGGATTCGCACAGGCCTGTCCGGCGAATCCTTTTCCATACCCAGAACCGGGCTGCATGACCTGTCGTAAATCGTATGTTGATTGCATGAAGTACTCTTCCCGGAGGCATCTATGAGAAACGGGTCAATTGTGGCAGTCGTCCTGGAAGACCAGGAGAGTGACTGCATCCGACTGAAAAACTACATCAGGAGATATGCGCAGGAGTACTCTGCAGATATTGAGACCGTGGTTTTTCAGAATGGTCAGGATCTCATCGATCACTACAGCAGTGATTTTGATCTTCTGTTTGTCGATATTGAGGTCCCAGGAATGAATGGGCTGAAAGTATCTGAACAGGTACGAACCTTTGATATGCTGATTCCGATTATTATCACAACCAATATGGCGCAGTATGCCATCAAAGGGTATGAGGTGGATGCACTCGGTTTCATCGTGAAGCCGCTGCCGTACAGGATGTTCTCTTATTATCTTGACAAAGCGCTGATCAAATGCAAACGAAATCAAAGGCTGAAGGAAAACAGTGTGCTGGTAATCAAAACCTCTTCCGGAAGCATACGGCAGGTTTACATAGACGAAATCCGATATATTGTGAAAGAAAAAAACTACATTGTCTACTATCTGAGCAGCGGCGAACAGATCAAAGAACGAGGTACCATGAAGGATGTTCTGTCTCGCTTTGAAAACACACCACTCAGGCAGTGCAGCAGTGGATGTCTGGTCAACCTTCGGTTTGTACGGCAAAAGGATGGAAATGAGGTCCATCTTTCAGATATCAGTTTCTCCATTGCAATGCCCTACAGAAAGTCGTTTACCAGAGACCTGATGGAATATGTGAGGGGTATGTGACATGCTTGAATATAAGGATATCATTCGGATGGTTGCCGTGTTCCTGATGCAGCTGCTCATCTGTGAAGCTGGCTTTCTGGTTGGGCTTCCCAGAAGAAAGCACTTTACAGTCCGGCTGATTGGTTCTGCTGTCCTGTTTATCGGAGTGGTCGGCGTGAATTTGTATGTGCGCAGGATCCTGCCGGGCGAAGATATTGTCCTCATGGCTCATCTCAAGAGCATTCTCTATTTTTCCGTCATTGTGTTCGCCAATGCTCTGGCGGTCCACCTGAGCTTTGACACAACGTACCCCGGCGCATTGTTTGCGGTCATTGGCGGTTATTCCATTGAGCATGCTGCCAGCCGCTTTTCGTACATCATCAAGGCCTGCTTTTTTGCAACAAAGCCCCTCCCGCCCGTGCTGAATTATGTAGGACTGAATTTCCTGATTCCTCTTGTCTTTTCCCTCCTGAGCTATTTTCTCCTGATTCGCCGCAGCATTGCAACCAATCAGCTGCAGTACAATAATAAAAAGGTCCTTGCCGTTTCCGGCGTGAATCTGTTCATCTGCGTTGCACTCAGTCTCCTTGAACCGGAACTGGTGGCTGACTCGGAGATCTCGGTTCTGAATACCTGTGCGAGCTATGTGAACGCAATCGTGGGCTGCCTTCTGTGTCTGCTTCTTCAAGTGGGGCTTTTCCGGGAAAGCGAGCTGGATGAAAAGAACCGGATCCTTGGAGAAATGTTGCAGCTGGAACGTGAAAAGCAGGCGCTGTCCAAGGAGACAATCGACATTATCAACCAAAAATGCCATGATCTACGCCATCAGATCCGCATGCTGGAGAGACAGACACCGGAGGAAAGAAGCAAATCACTTCAAAGCATCTACGACGCAACCCGCATTTATGATTCCATTGTCAAAACAGGCAATGGCTCCGTTGACCTGGTGCTGATGGAGAAAAAGCTGTTCTGTGAAAAGTACGACATTCATTTTTCCTATCTGGTGGATGGCGAAAAGTTTAATTTTATGGATGAAGCGGACATTTATGCCATGCTGGGCAATATGCTCGATAACGCGATTGAAAGCGTCATCAAGGAAAGCGACCCGGACAAACGTATCATTCATTTCGTCGCGCATATGCGCAGCGGCATGCTGTACATCAACATGGAAAACTATTGCTCCACACCAATCCGCTTCCAGGACAATCTGCCGGAAACAAGTAAAACTGACAAGGCATTTCACGGTTTCGGAACCAAGAGCATTGTCCATATTGCAGAAAGCTACGGAGGTACGGTGCTGTTCCAGCAGGAAAACAATTACTTTTCCGTCGAAATTCTGATCCCCCTGAAAAACTGACCGCTGCCTGAAGCGGTCTTCGGAACATCCCTCTGTGATGGAAGGATGTTCCTTTTTTGTGCTGTTTTTACCAGAAAACAGAGGAAATATACCACCCGCATTGACACCCCGAGGGACGGCTCCTATGATGAATTCGCGCGCAACGTTTAGGAGAATACATGGAGGCGATGACAAATGAAAAAGAAAAATCTGTTGAGAGGACTTACATCTGTATTTGCCGCAATCCTGGCATTCAGCATCGTGATGACGAATACGGCCATGTCGTATGCGTCCATGCTGAACTCAGCTCTTGGCATCTCTACCGGGAAGTTTGTGCACAAGGATGGTGCAGCCAAGGAAGACCCCATCTTCTATGCCAGTGACTATGGCGATGTCAATCATCTGACCCAGGAAAACCTGGATGCCCTTCTTGCTGACGAAGACGCCTTCGTCGAGCTCGAAGAGGAAGAAGGCGCAGTACTTCTGCGCAACAACAATCATGCACTGCCTCTGAAGGAGGGTGAGCGCAGGGTTTCCCTGTTCGGTCACACTTCTTCCGCCGATCCGCTCTATAAGAACAGCTCCGGCGGTGGCAACATTGATCCCACCCGTGTTGTCAGCTTCTATGACGCTATGAAGGAAAAGGGATTCGAGGTCAATGAGACGCTGTATGCTGCCTATCAAACGCCTTTTGAGATCAAGCGTTCCGGCTTCTTTGGTCCGGCCGTGATCGAGCGTCCCGCTTCGTTCTATACCGATGAGCTCAAGGCAACCTTTGCAGATTACAGCGATGCTGCCATCGTGGTAGTCGGCCGCCGTGCAGGCGAGAATGTCGACATCAGCGCGAACGATGAAGAGGGCATCAGCGGCCTCGCACTGCACAAGGATGAAGCAGATATGCTGCAGATCATCAATGATTCCGGCGTGTTCAAGAAAATTATCCTGGTTGTAAACAGCGCGTTCCCTATTGAAATGAAGCATCTCGATCAGTACAACATCGACGCGGTCCTGTGGATCGGCACGCCCGGTCTGGTCGGCTTCCGCGGTGTGGCGGACATTCTCAAGGGTGAAGTCAATCCTTCCGGCCATCTGGTCGACACGTTTGCCACCGATTCCCTTTCCGCTGCCGCCACCCAAAACTTCGGCAACTTCAATTATGTGAATGCCGATGAAGTCAACGAAGGCTGTGCAGACAGCAAGATTCCTTCTCCTTTCCCCATCAACTATGTCGGCTGCTACATGGTTTATCAGGAAGGCATTTACGTCGGCTACAAGTACTATGAAACCCGTTATGAGGATGCCATCCTCGGTCAGGGCAATGCCTCCGGCAAGGCCGGCACCTTTGCATCCAAGGACAACTGGAATTATGCAGACGAAGTTCTGTATCCCTTCGGTTACGGCCTGAGTTATACAACCTTCGAGCAGAAGCTTGGTAAGGTTTCTGAGGAAAACAACGTGATCACGGCCGAGGTCACCGTGAAGAACACCGGTGATGTGGCCGGCAAGTCCGTTGTTGAAGTATATGTCCAGACTCCTTACACCGACTATGACCGCACGAACAGGGTTGAGAAGTCTGCCATTCAGCTGGCCGGTTTCGGAAAGACGCAGCTGCTTGCTCCTGGTGCGTCCGAGACGGTGACCGTTACCATCGACAAGTATCTGATCGCCAGCTATGATGCCATCGGCGCAAAGGGATACATTCTGGATGCCGGCGACTACTACCTGGCCATCGGTGACAGCGCACATGACGCTCTGAACAATGTTCTGGCGGCCAAAGGCGCTACCGGTCTGTATGATGAGAACGGCAATGCGGTCACCGGCGATGCTGCCAAGACCTATCACTGGACGCAGAGCGCACTGGACAAGGAGACCTACAGCCACTCTGCTGTGACCGGCAAGGAAGTCACCAACCTCTTCGAGGATGCCGATATCAACTACTGGATCAAGGATTCTGTGACCTATCTGACCCGTCAGGATTGGGAAGGAACTTTCCCCACTGCTCAGCGCAACATCACTGCGACTCCCGAAATGATCCGGCAGATCGACGGCCATCTCTATGAGACCCCTGCCGATGCACCCGCTGTAAGTACTTTCAAGCAGGGCGTCAAGAATGGCATTTCCCTGGTCGACATGCACGGACTGGACTATGACGATCCTCAGTGGGAAAACTTCCTGGATCAGCTTACGCTGGATGAAATGGCTGAAATGATCGATGAGAACTTTGGTCAGGCTCCTGTTGCCAGCGTGATGAAGCCCATGAACCGCAACCAGGACGGCCCTGGCGGCGCTGCCGGCCCGTATTTCCCCGGTGGATCGCCTGAAGACGGTCTGGCAAACAACAAGGGTATCCCCGGCAGCTGCACAACCTATGTGGGTCAGATGGTCGCTGCCAGCCAGTGGAACAAAGACATGATCATCAAGCGCGGCGACTTCATCGCTGAGGACTGCCTCTTCAGCAGTGTGACGCAGCTCTGGAGCCCCGGCGGCGATACCCACCGTTCTCCTCTGAGCGGTCGAAACTTTGAGTATTATTCTGAGGACGGCACCCTGTCCTACCTGCTCGGCGCAGCACAGACCAAGGCCATGCAGGCCAAAGGCACAGCCGTTGCCATCAAGCACTTTGCACTCAACGATCAGGAAACCAACCGCAACGGCGTGGCCATCTTCGCCAACGAGCAGGCCATCCGCGAGATTTTCCTGAAAGCTTTTGAAGGCGCGTTCACGCTCGGCGGCGCAACCAGCACAATGACTTCCTACAGCCGCGTCGGCCTGGATTATATCGGCCACAGCCCTGCCATGCTCAGAAGCCTTCTGCGCGGTGAATGGGGCTTCAAGGGTGCAAACATCTCCGACTGCGCAATGCATCCCTATCAGCACACGATCGAAGGTCTGGTGGGCGGCACGGATTTCTGGTGCATTGTCGGTGAAAAGCTGCGCGCACCGGAACTGAAAGAATATATTACTTCTCACAACGACGGCTATCTGTACAAGTTGCTGCGTGAATCTCAGCACGGTTTCTACTATATGCTTGCCAACAGCAATCTGGTCAACGGCCTGAGCTCCAACATGGTGTTCGTTCCTGTTACACCCTGGTGGCAGACTGCACTGTATATTGTGATCGGTGTTTCCGCTGCTCTGACCCTGCTGTGCGGGACCACTTATGTGATTACCGCTTTCGGCAAGAAAAAGCAGAAGAATTGAAAAGAGGTGTGAACGATGGAAAATAAGAAGAGAACCCTGGGCTTTACGATCGGTTTCATTTCCGCGGTTATCGCTCTGGTGACCGGTATCGTTCTGTGGATTTATGGCGCGGCAGTTGGTGATCACTATGCTGTTGTTCCGATTATCCTGATCCTTGGCGCATGCATTGCTCTGGTCGGCCTTGTAATGAAACTTCCTTTCCTGTCCATCCTTCCCGGTGCTGCCTATATGACAGCCATGGGCCTGTATATTACCTCTCAGATGGGCAACATTTCCGGCCGCCTGAGCGACACCGGTTTCGGTGCAACAGGCACAGAGCTGGGCATGCTGATTGCCTTCTGCGTCCTGATGCTGGTTGCTACGATTCTGGCGCTGGTCACCAGTTTCATGAAGCAGTCGAAGGAGACTGCATAAGTCTTTCTTCAACCGGCTGGCTGCTGTCAGCATGATCAGCAGTCTGACGGAAGATCGGCTGTTTGGCCGGCCATCCTCATATCACTCCGTCTGAGGGCGGCCGGCCTTTCTCTCAAAACTGCCAGTGATCCTGCATTCCTGGCAGTTTTCTGCATTCTGCTGCAATGCTTACTGCGGCGGAGGCAGCGGGACAGAGCAGGTTTCCTGTCATCCATGTGCTGTACAGCGATTCCGCACCGGTATGTCCAGGCTGTGCTGCTGTTTGAACAGGTTCAGAACGCTCTGAAAACGATTGAACACGCTTTTGAAGACGCACGACCGTCAATGAACAGGGAGAAGAAAAGATGCAAAGCATTTTATTTCACGACCATTGGTATGTTCGTCATACGGATGAGAACGGTCCTGGAAAACCGGTGCCTCTTCCGCATGATGCCATGCTCTCCGAGCCCCGCACGGCAGATGCCGGAGGCGGGCTGAACATCAGCTGGTTTGAGGGCCGGGATTACGTGTATACCCGGCATTTCTCCGTTTCCAAAAAAGACCTGATGATGCACAATGTGCTGGAATTTGAGGGCGTCTACCGCAAAGCAGAGGTCTGGATCAATGGAAAAAAGACCGCGTTTCGTCCATACGGATACACGAATTTCTACGTGGAACTGGATGACTGCCTGCGGGAGGGAGACAATACGGTCGAGGTCATCGCGCGGAATGGGGATCAGCCCAATTCGCGCTGGTATTCGGGCTCCGGCATTTACCGTCCGGTGAAATGGTGGCGGTCTCCCAAAAAGCACATTGAGCTCAACGGAGTCAGGATTCGTACCCTCCGTGTGAACCCTGCCGTCATCGAAATCAGTGTACGCACCTCGGAGCCTGGTCCTGTTACAGTTCAGATCCTGGATGGAGAAACCGTGACGACGGAGGCTTCGTTCGAAGGCTCCACACAGATCACCATTTCCGACGCAAAACTGTGGAGCGTGGATACACCCAGCCTGTACACTGCAAAGGTTCGTTTCGGGGAAGACACGGCGGTGGAAACCTTCGGCATCCGCACCCTCCAATGGGGAAAAGACGGGTTTCTGGTGAACGGGGAGCGTGTCATTCTACGTGGTGCATGCGTTCATCATGACAACGGCCTGCTCGGCGCCGTATGCCATCCGGATGCCGTGGAGCGCAAGCTTCGGATCCTGAAGGAAAACGGATACAACGCAATCCGCTCTGCCCACAATCCTTGCTCGAAGGCTGCGCTGGAGGTCTGCGACCGGATCGGCCTGATGGTCATGGACGAATATATCGATCAGTGGTATATCCACAAGACCCAGCACGATTATGTGGAATACTTTGACCAGTTCCGGCATCAGGACCTCGCCGATATGGTGGACAAGGATTACAATCATCCATGCGTCATCATGTACTCGACAGGTAATGAAGTCGCAGAAACCGCGCAGCCCAAAGGCATCGCGCTGACGGAAGAAATGACGGAAGAACTTCACCGTCTGGATGCCACCCGTCCGGTCACCTGCGGCATCAACATCTTTTTCAATTTCCTGAATTCCATCGGCATGGGTCAGTATTCGGACGAAAAGGCGGCCAAAGAAGCGCAGCGTGCGGCCAATGCGAAGGCTTCCGGCAAAAAGAAGAAGGAAAGTGCGACCGGCTCCAAGTTTTTCAATGATATGGCGGGTCTCCTCGGTGCAGATTTCATGAAGCTCGGGGCCACGCTTCACGGCTCGGACGTGACCACCCGTCAGGCTTATGCCCGTATGGATATTGCCGGTTATAACTACGGCGAAAAACGGTATCGGAGAGATCTGAAGAAGTATCCTGACCGCCTGATTCTGGGCAGTGAAACCTTCTGTTCGGATGCTTACAGATTCTGGGAACTGGCCAAGGAAAACCCGCGACTGCTGGGTGATTTTGTCTGGTCCGGCATCGATTATCTTGGCGAGGACGGCATCGGCGCATGGGAATACAAAGAGTATGCGCCGGAGTTTGAACATAACGTGGGCTGGATCAGCGCTGGCGCAGGACGCATTGACCTGACCGGCAAGCCGCTGGGCGAAGCGCTGTATACAAAGGTCGCGTTTGAGCTTGAAAGCGGCCCCTTCATCGCCGTCCGCCCGCTGTGCCATGAAGGTAAGCATTCCCCTTCAGCGTGGAAGATGACCAATGCTATGCCCTCATGGAGCTGGCGAGGCTGTGAGGGCAAAAACGCCCATGTGGAAGTATATGCCCGTGCCGATAGTGTTGAACTGTTGGTCAACGGCGTTTCAAAAGGCAGAAAGCACTTGGGCAAAAACTGTGTCTTCACATTCCATGTCCCTTATGAAAATGGTACAGTTGAAGCAGTCAGTTATGATAAAAGTGGAAATGTGATCGGCAGAAATCGGCTTGTTACCGCTGATCAGGAAACTATACTGCGGGCGATCCCGGAAAATGACAGAATTAAAAAGGGCCATCTTGCCTTTGTACGTCTGCAATTCACGGACGGTAAAGGAGAGCTAAAGCCCACCGAACGCGGCATCTTGAACGTAACGGTAACTGGCGGCAAACTGCGTGCATTGGGTTCTGCCTGTCCTTATTATGAACTCAGCTATCTGGACAACAAGTGCGATACCTATTATGGTGAAGCGCTGGCGATCGTAGAAGTGAATGGCGATACGACTCTTACTGCTGAAAGCAGTTGCGGGACAGCCGCTGCGCGGATAACCTGCATTGAATGACGGCGGAACGGCTCCGGCAGCAAATGCTGCTGGGGTTTTCATTTACTTGGCCAGAGCGCAAATTCTGATCTGGCCAGGCAGAGTGTTTTGTGCTAAGATACCAGTCAGAATGATCAATGCTGATTCAAGTGTGCTGAGGTGGTCACCGGATGGACATTATTCTGAAGAAGATGGAAACGGAAGAGGAGATCAGGGGCAAAGCTTATGTCCACTGGGCCGCGTGGCATGAAGCGTACCCGGGACTGGTCAGCCGGGAATACCTGCAGAAACTCACCCTGGAAAGGTGTGAAAAGATCGCGTTTGCCTGGCCGGATCATCTGATCATCGCCAAGGACGGGGATCGCGTCGTCGGCTTTGTCGGATACGGGGACCGCGGCGAGGAAGCGCCTGATACCGGGGAGATCTTTGCCCTGTACGTATTGCCTGAGTATTATGGGAAAGGTGTCGGACAGCAATTGATGGAAGCCGGCCTGGAACAGCTGCAAGGGTACCCGCAGGTCTGCCTTTGGGTATTGAAGGAGAACCGGAGGGCGATCCGTTTCTACGAAAAATCCGGCTTCTGTCCGGACGGGGAAGAAATGTTCAGCCCGACTGTCGCGGCTTCGGAAATCAGGATGGTTTTGAAGCGGGAAGACATGCTTTCTGCGGATAGAACATAACTGATGACTGATATCGGGTACTGCAGGAGATTGGAAGGATGAATGACGATATCAAGGGAGTATTCTCCCTGTTTTTTGACGGTGCGCCTAAAACAGTTCATAGCATTGATACGAGCCATGGCGACGATGATTTTAGGGCGGCTTTCATTGTAGAAGCGGACACAGGAGAAAAATACGTCATCAAGCTCGCCGAAAACGATTTTACTGTTCCGGAAAGGATCGGCGTTTGGCAAAGGACAGCCGCCGAGTACCGGAAACTGGGTTACTATGCTCCGGTGATCCATGGTGACAAGACGGGCAGCTTTCCTGCGGTCGAATACCACGGACACAGATGCGTGGCCTATGCTGAAGACTTTGCTCCCTTCCGTCCTGCGGAAGACAGGATGAAAGAGGATAGCGCCGCGAATGCGGCCCTGTACGAAAGCTATCAGCATGATGTCTGGCGGATGACGGCGCGGATCGCGGAACTGCACCTGAACTACACCGACCTTCCGTCCGCCTGGTGCCTGTTCGATACGTTCTGCTCAAGCGACAAAACGGACGAGGTCCTCGAAAACGCATTGCTGTGGAAGGAGTATGCGGATACACTCCCCGATGAGTTCAAGCCGCAGGTAGAAAGGATATGGCGGCTGTGGCAGGATAACCGGGCCGTACTCGAAACGGTCTATCAGAGGCTTCCGGCTTCCGTTTTCCAGGCTGATCTCAATCCGACCAACATCCTCCTTGACGATGGTGGAAGGTTTGTCGGCGTGTACGATTTCAACTTGTGCGGCAGGGAGGTCTTTCTCAACTACCTGATGCGTGAAAACTACAGTGGCTTTCAGAAAGAAGTCTCCATGATCTGCGACGCGCTGAGGATCGCTGGTGAGTATTATCATTATTGCGATGCGGAAAAGAATGCCGCGCTGCCGCTGTATCGTTGCCTGAAACCATTGTCGTTCATCAGTCTGGAAACGCTGAAGGAAGCGGAAAATGATAAAAGGGCGGTCAAAGCGGTTCTTGACGAAACCGAGAGCGCCCTGACTGCACCTATAGACTTCAAAGGATGCATGGGGTAGTGCGGCTCGGGGTGCTGAATGCTTTCCTTGACAAGTGCAGTATCAACCATTATAATAATACCATCACCACTGTAAGTGGCCTGAAATGTCAGTGAAAGGGGCGGAAGCATGCGCAAATAACACCGATGATGTGTACGGGATTTGATAGCCGGCCGTTTGCGGTTGGTTTTGACGTCGCGTCCATCGGTGGTTTCGGCGTATGACGAAGCCTTTCTTTTGTTTTTGGTTTTTGCCTTACGCCGCCCGGCGGGACGCGGGACGGAGGACATATGCTGACGATAGAACATCTGACAATTGTACATACGCAGGATCTGCGGCCGCTGATCCGCGACCTCAGCCTGACACTGTCCGGCACGGAGCGCCTGGCGGTGATCGGCGAGGAGGGCGACGGCAAGTCGACCCTGCTCCAGGCGATCGCCTGTCCGGAGAGGCTGGAAGGTTGGGCTGAAGTCACAGGCACGATCCGCCTGACTGGCGAAAAAATCGGGTATCTCGCGCAGGAGACGTCGGATCTGGAGGGGTTGACGGCGTACGGATTCTGCGAGCGGGACGAAGCGTTTCACGCATTGGAACCGGGAGCGCTCGCGGAACTGAACCGCCTCCTGAGCCTGCCGCAGGACCTTTGCTGGAGCGATACGCCCTGGCAGAAGCTTTCAGGCGGCGAGCGGGTCAAGCTGCGGCTGCTCACGCTGATGGCGGCACAGCCGACGATGCTGGTGCTCGACGAACCGGGCAACGACCTGGATCTGAGCGCGCTCGAAGCGCTTGAAACATTTCTGCTGAACTGCGGCCTGCCGGTTTTGTACGTCTCCCATGACGAGCACCTGCTCAGGCGAACCGCGACCCAGGTTCTGCATCTGGAATCGGTATTGCGCCGTTCTGAACCGCGATGGACCTGGGCTCGCATCCCGTATGAGGAATACGTCACCGGGCGCGCGGACAGCCTCGACCGGCAGGAGCAGCGCTGGCAGATGGAAAGGCGGCAGGCGCGCGAGCGCCAGGCCCGTTTCGACCGCATCGAGCAAGCGGTGGCCTATGCTCAGGAGCACATCAGCCGCCGTGATCCGCACGGCTCGCGGCTGCTCAAAAAGAAAATGAAGGCTGTCAAGTCATTGGAGCATCGCTATGAACGCGAAGCGGAAACGGCGACTGAACGGCCCCAGGTGGAATACCGGATGGACGCCGCGTTCGAGGGGATCACTCCGATCCCGGCGGGCAGGACCGTGCTGGATCTCGATCTGCAGGAACTGCGCGCGGGGGAGAGGGTGCTGGCCCGGGACCTGCACATCCTGCTGCGCGGCTCCGAAAAACTGCTGATCACCGGACCGAACGGCGCGGGAAAAACGACGCTGCTGCGCCGGATCCTTGAAGCGCTGACGGAACGCGGGGTTTTCCGCATTGCCTATATGCCGCAGCGGTATGACGATCTGCTGCCGCTGCAGCAGTCGCCTGTCGAATTCCTGCACACGGACGGAACGCGCGAGCAGCTGACGCGCATCCGCACGACGCTCGGCGCGATGAAGCTCACGCAGGACGAAATCACACACCCGATCAGCGCGCTTTCCGGCGGCCAGCGGGCGAAGGTGCTGCTGCTCAGGATGATGCTCGAAGCGCCGGACGTGCTGCTCCTGGACGAGCCAACCCGCAACCTCTCGCCCCTCTCCGCACCGGTCATGAGGCGCATGATCCTCACTTTCCCGGGCGCGGTCGTCTGTGTCACGCACGACAGGGAACTGATCGGTGAGTGGCAGGGTAAGAGGATAGAACTTAATAATATGGCATAACGAATAAGGCATAGGGCAGAAGGGGTTGTTGCACAACCCCTTCGATCAAATGGATTTCCATTTGATCGACAAAAACACCTTTTCCTCTCGTCCCTTCCTCAATTCGGCATTGTCGCGCTTCGCGCTCTGTGCCTCATTGCGGCTTCACCCGCCTTCATCGCCCACTGGGCGCGGCGGCCTCCGCCGCCCGGGCGGTAAAGGTGCAAGGAAAGCATTTTTGCTTTCGCAGGGCAAGCTCTGCTTCGCAAAAATGCTCCTCGCACCGCACATGTCGCTGCTGCGGATTATATTTGGAGGGACTGCGGTCCCTCCAAACCTCCCAGAGTTTTACGATTACCCAATAATTTGTGTCGCACAATCATTTTGTAAAAACAAAACACCTGTAAAGAGAAAGGATGTTGCAGATGCTCTTCTGCAACATCTCCATGGGCTCTATGCCTTGTTCCAGGTGATTGCGTTACCGGCCGCACAGCTCTCGGATTTTCCCGTCCAGCCATGTGAGGTGTCTGTCGGTATATTTGCGGATATAGTGGAATTCAGCCTCGAAGTTCAGATCGAAGGAGTAAGCGCCTTTGACGTAACTCGTGAAATCGGGGAACTTGCCGATCTCACGCTCGTCCGCGCCGCACTCGCTGAGTTTCGCGTAGTACCGGTCAAAATGCATCATGATGGCGTCAGTCGATAGCGCGCCGACACGCAGCTCCTGCCAGGTTGAGTACAGAAGCTGGCGGAAGTTGTCGGGGTTTTCGTCGATCAGCCGGTCGAAGAGACGGCAGCTGACCAGTTCTTCGGTGCGGCTCGTCCTGGAGGTATAGTAGCGCCCGAGTGAGGAGTCCATATCCCACGGCACCAGGATATAGCGGTTGAAGCGCGGATCCCGGTCGTCCAGACGCGCAAAGGACATGTTCTTGCGCATGTTATCGGTGATATCGGCCGCGTTGGCGAACAGCCAGTAGCGTGCCAGATTGTCCGGGTCGGCATATTCGAAGATGTGGGCGGCGAATTCCTCCGGACTGCCCTTGACGACGAGGCGGACATAATCATAAAAGTCTTCCCAGAGTGCCTCGGCAGCTTCTTCCGATTCCTTTGGGTACCGGAGATCGATATTGTACCAGCGCCACGGATCGTCCATGACGGGCGTTTCTTTGCCGAGGCTTATGAAACCTGCCGGGCTCGAGCTGTTCTTCCCGGCTGCTCCTGTACGGAAAAACGTGCTGACCCACTTGCCGCTGGTTTTTGCAAGCCCCAGCTGGCGGCGGTCCTGCTTTTCGCCCAGCACATACAGGCCGCGGTAGGCGTCGCCGACGAACAATTCCACATAGACGCCCTTTGTCGCGCCGGACAGGGTCTGGTCCCACGGCAGGCGGTAGATCTCATGCCAGACGTCCATGAGCACGCGGTTGCGCATACGTGAACGGTCGTTATAGGCGCTGTCCAGCAGCCAGTCACTGTCGTTCCGCAGGCCGAGCAGGCTCTGATCGTATTTCTTGCCGTCTTTCATCAGCGAGAAGTTATATGGGTGCTTGGCGGCATACCGTGCTGAGGAACGCCCGCGGCGGGAGATGACCGCGTCGTAGGTATTGACCGCTTCGGCGAAGCCGTGCGCTTTGAAATCCGGATCGAAAACCGTGATGGTGCAGGGCGTTTCCCTGTCCAGGAAGATATCGCCGTCCGGTTCCGTCTGTACGATCGGCAGGGTGGTGAACATGAGCCGGATCACACCGCGGGTTCGCGCGTTGGACACGCGCAGGTCGGCGGTCTCTTTCAGGGGAACCGCGACGGGATGATCGCGGGAGAGCAGGACATTGTTGATGCTGATACTGGTGGGGGATCTGATGCCTTCGAGGCTCAGGTACAAAACCGGCGTCCCCTGGGCGTAACTCACGGGAAACAGCCAGTAGTTGGACTGGGTCGTCGTTTTATACCGGAAGCCTTTCGCTCCGGACATGACAGGGATTGCCACGTTGCGGTTATACTCGGTGTCGTTCGTGTTATAAGGCGCGTTGCCGGGAAGGTCCTCCGCAAGACAGATCAGTACCTGCTTTTCCCCGGTTTCCGGCAGTTCGACGGCCGTTACGACCGGTTCCTGTACGGCTGTAACTGCTGTTGAGGGCGCGTCTTCATCCGTCGTTTTCCAGGTGAATCCGTCGTCGGCGCATGCGGGCAGAGCGCACGCCAACAACAGGATACAGGCGTTGAGAACCAGTATCTGGCGCAGTACGGAGCGATTGAATTGAAGCATCTCAGAAATCCCCCGGTTCAGGGCAGGTCAGAGCGCTGCCACGACTTCGACTTCGCAGATCGCGCCTTTCGGCAGGGCGCGGACTTCCACGCAGGATCTTGCGGGTTTTCCGGTGAAATACCTGGCATACACCTCGTTGAAAGCGGCAAAATCAGCCATGTCCGTCAGGAAACAGAGCGTTTTGACGGCGTTCTCCGGTTTGGTCCCGGCAGCTTCCAGAACGGCCGCCAGGTTTTTCATGACCTGTTCCGCCTGCTCTTCGATGGTCTCGCCGACCAGTTTTCCCGTTTCGGGATTGAGCGCGATCTGGCCCGAGGTGTATACCATTCCGTTGACGACCGTCGCCTGTGAATACGGCCCGACCGCCGCGGGCGCCTGTTCTGTGTAAATCTTTTCCATAGTTCAATCTCCTTAATATCTGTTGTGTACCTTTTCCGCGAAGCACAGCACGTCGCCGATCTGGATCTGTGTCCCGTCGTCCAGGATGGCTCTGCCGGTCATCCGGCCGAAAACCTGGTGCTGGTCGGAAACCAGCAGCTTGAAGTCGAGGTTTGCCGCCCGGTCGAGGATGGGGCAGAAGTCCATCTCGAACCGCCCGTCCGAGGAAGTAAACTTCCAGGGATCCGTGTATCCGTTTGTCGGGAGATGGAAAGTCACGTCGTCCAGCTTGTGTACTTTCCCGTTATAGAAGAGGACGTTTTCGGTCGCGGCCTTGGTGTTGCCGAAACCGTAGCCGATATTGAACCCGAAGGTGTTTCCGCCGATATCCGCGTTGCCGGATCCCCAGTACCAGGTGTTGTCATAGGTCCAGACGCCCCGGCCCCAGTCCAGTGTGCCGAAGTCCCTGGCGGGATCAAACTCGTAGCGGACGCCGTCGTATTCCATCCAGCCGGACGCGCGCATGCAGTTGATCTTCTGGTTGTAATAGAAATGCCCGGCCTTGTCCCACGGCGTCGCGATGACCATGGACTCCATGTCCGGCTGTTCGAGCATGATGTCGCAGTCGAACGGCTTATCCTTGAAAAACCGTTCAAAATGGCAGGTGATGCGCCGCTCCCCGGTTCCAACGGTAAACCGCATCTGAAGGCGCTTGTCTTCATAGACCGTATTGCCGGCGGAGGAATCAGCCGGATGCTTCAGTTTCCCCATCGGGAAGGCGTTCAGCACCGTTTCGGTATGTTCCCACGGCTTTTCGCCGAGGCTGAGGAGCGACACCGACTGCAGGCCGATATAGCCGTCGTCCGAGATCGTGAACGCGCCGGCGAAATTCCGTCCCATCACAAGGTAATAGTCCCATTCCTTGATACGCCATTTGGGCGCTTTGATCTTTGAGCGGTCATATTTCTGCAGAAGATGCCTCGACCAGCCGGGTTCCGCAAGGTTCCCGCCGGCATCAAGAAGCTCCCGCTCAGCCGTTACTTCATGGTTTCTCATTGCCTTGTTCCTCCTTTATCAAAACTGCTTCCAGCAATGCGTTTTCAGGAACGATGCGATCTCCGCCGGATCCGCGCCTTCATAGAACTTTATCAGAAGTTTTTTAAACGCGGGCACGCGAGCTTCCGGAATAACCAGCAGCCCCTGACCGTGCGCGATCAGATAATGATTGGCGAAGATCACCGCCGCCCGCTTATTTCCATCCAAAAAGATCTGTGTCTTCATTGTGTAAAGACACAGCCGGATCGCTTTATCGATATCTTCAGCCGGAAGTCTTAAGATCTCCGCTATATTCTCCCGCACGACCGATTCTATCGGAAGCGGAGGAATATAGGACGTGCCGCCGATCGTGACCGGCACACCGCGGATCCTGCCTCCGTTTGCATAAAAGCCTTCGTTCACAAGCCGCGCAATGTGACAGAGAACATAATAATCACTTTCCGCCTGTACGACGTCCGGATCGAGTATAAATTCCCAGGCGTGCTTAAGGTTCAGAATCTTCTGCACGTCAGACGCCGTCATCCCGCTCACTTTTCCGTTTTCAATGATTTCTTCTGTCTGCGGAAATGAAGTCGCCACACCTTCCAGCACCGCCTGGTCGTAAATATTGGCTTTCAGGTTTACTCTGGCAAATTCCAGATTCCGGATCACACGGGGCGCAGGCTGCCCCTCGCTGTACCCCAGTTCAGCCAGTTTTTTATCGAGTTTCCGAAGCTGCTTTCTGAGTTCTCTAGCCTCTTTTGTGCTGCGGAGGAGCAGCTGATAAAGATCGTCGGAATACGTCCCTACATAGGTGGATGTGAGCCTTGCGCCGACACGTTTTCTGGTATACAGATATTTCTGTCCGCTTACTTCCTTTATCTCAGGCGTACCTTCATAAGGGATCAGTGCGAGCCTTGCATTCAGTTCAGCCCTCTCATGAAGAACAGACCGGACTTCATCAAAGTCAGACATCCAAAGCCTCCTTTTTAGGGAACATTTCTATATTATTTATATCAGAATGTTCCCTAATTGTCAAATGAAATTAGGGAACATTTCGTCGATTCATCAGCGAAATGTTCCCTAACTCAGTCTGTCAATGATGGATTGCGCACTATCTTTCGTCTGCCCGCAGCGTGAGGTCCGTCTCTTCGGTCAGCGTATGGAGCAATGCCAGGCAGCCCTCTTCGATCTCCCGGAAAACGCCCGGAAAATCGCC
>JAFRNK010000036.1 GCA_017430225.1 Clostridia bacterium
CGCGATGATGCAGAAATTGCGGATGTGCGATAAGCGATTGTCGTTCAATGTGATACCTCGACATTCGTTGATAGTGTGTATGATGGTTTCCGGTTCGCCAGCGAAGGGCCGGCGGATGCGGAAAAATTATAACATAGCAGGGGCAAGATTGCAATTTAATTTGTGTTCCGTGAATATTTATGCTAAAATACCCATGTACGCACATAGAATAAGGGGGTAAGCTGCATGAAAACAAGAATAACGGCGCTCGTGCTCGCGATGGTACTGCTGACTAGCCTGCTTGTTCCGATGACCGCGCTGGCGGACAGCTGGATCTGTCCTAAGTGCGGGACGGAAAACAGCCATAATTTCTGCTCCGAATGCGGTGCTCCCCGACCGGAAGCGACGCCGGAGCCGGCCGCCGCACCGGTCATTCCGTTGTTCCCGTCATTGGTGATCACGCCTGTCCCCGCCGCCCGGACGGAGCAGCCGGCGACAGCCGTTCCTACTGCGGAACCTACGAAAATCCCGACGCCGGAGCCCACACCTGTGCCAACGCCCGTGCCGACTCCGGAACCCACCGAGGCCCCGACGCCCGCACCAACGGCCGCTCCGGAAAGCCAGTGGATTGACAGGTTCAGTACGGCGAACACGGTCGGGAAACTGAGCGTCACTTTTACCGGTTTTGCCGAAACCCACCCCGGGCAGTACTATATCTACACCTGTTACACCGTGAACAATTACTATAACTGGTATACCATGGACGAAGGCCAGACGAGCTGGCAGGTCGATGTCATTCCCGGCGAGGAAATGCTGGTCGGCGTTTACTGGGACGCTGCCGGTACCGGCCGTCCCGCGTTCGACGCGGATTCCATGAAGCGGATCAAGCTGATGGACGCGGCACCGTACAAAGATATCGGTTTCTACGAAATCGAGCATGACGCTTGTGTGGCGGAGGGCGACGCGATCCTGGATATCAATACTTTTTCCGTATCTGATGTTACGGATGAGGATATCGGCACCTTCGCGTACTTCAAATGGGGTTTTGATATCAGCAAAACGACCAAATTCCCGGTGATGGCGGTCCTGCGTTCTCCCAGCGGGATGCTGTATTTCGAAACGTCCAGCTTCGAATTTGAGCCCAACGATTCGGGCACCTATTTCCGCTATAAGCTTGATGATATCCTGAACGACTGCTACCTGAATGATGACCTCACTGACGGCGAATACCGGTTTGATCTCTACCGGCTCGGCAAGCTGGTCGGTACGGTGCCGTTTTCCATCGGGCCGAGCCGCCAGCTGAAAACAACGCCGACACCGGTGCCGACCGCTGTACCGACGCCGGTGCCGACTGCTGCGCCGACGAAGATCCCCAGGAGCTTCAGGATCCACGAGCCGACCATGAGCAAAGGCTTCACCGCCATCAGCTGGGAAGACAGCGAGAACCGCGGCCCGTATACGGTGTATGTGCAGCACCAGCATTCCGGCGGCCTGGGTGAGCGCCAGAACGTGGTAACCGGCAGTAATCTTAAGAGCGTCACCAACGGCTATGTGCTGGTACCGGGCGAGCCCTATACTATCACCGTGCGCGACAGTTACGGCGAAACGGCAACGTACAGCTATCACCCTGCCCAGAGGACCTTCCCCGATTTTAAGGTGACTGCTTCCATGGAACTGCGTGTCGAGACCAGCAAGGGCACCCGGACCACCGACAGGAGCTTCAAGGCTTCGGAGATCAAAAACAAGATATCCGAGTTCGATTACTTCGCTTACATCACGATCACTTATCCCCAGATCCGGTATGAGCGTACGGCCAACTGGACCGGTGCGGTCACGATCCCGAACGGCGACGTATTCCTGACGTCTCTCAACGAGAATACGGTCATTCCGGCGGATTCGAAGCACAACAAGATCTATCTGTACTGGAAGCACTACACGTTCAACGATGTCTTCAAGTACCTCCTGGAGACGTCAGGCTCCATCCCGACCGGCAAGTATGTCTGGACACTGTACTTCGACGGCGAGAAAGCAGGATCGACGACGTTCAACGTCACCAACTAAGATTTCGTGCAAAAAGCATAAGGCAAAAAGAATAATCAAAACTAACGCTACTTATCCCTTATGTCTTGCCCCTTTTGCATTCCATCGTTTCCTTACCAGCTGTTTAACGCAGCTGCTGCGTTACCAATTCTAACGATAATGGAGATGTCATGCCCGAAGCGACGTATGAAATCCTGGCACTGCTCATGCGGTATGTATTTGCAGCGCTGGGTGTGCTGATTTGCCTGACAGCCTTCAGATGGCTGATGCGCGATCACCGGATCCACAGCAAAGAGCAGCGGCAGCTGCCGCGCGCCGGACAGATCGGCGTGCTGGAGTTTGCCGACAGCGGGCAGCGCTTGCCGCTGACGCCGGAAGGGCTGGTCGGCGCGGGGAATGGCTGCGACGTGGTCGTCCGCAAGCGCGGGCTCAGGCGCAAGCACTTCACCTATCGCTTCGAACCGCGGCGCGGTGTGGAGATTGTTCCCTGCCGTATGGCCAAAGTGACCGTGAACGGTCAGCCGGCGAAAGCGGGCCGCTATGCGCTGAGCGGGGCCCTGATCGAGGCCGGCGATGTGACCTTCCGGCTCCGGCTGTACAAGCGTCTGCGCCTGCCCACGCCGCGCAGGCAGGATGGGTCTGCGGATGAAAGCCCCGATCCGCTGCTCAGCACGTGGGAGGAGGATGAATTCCTGCCCAACGGGATGGGCGTTCCCGTACCGGTGAATCCGGCTTCCGGAGAAGAAGAATTGCCTGAGGACGAATTCCTGCCGTCGGAGGAGACGGGCAGGCTGCTGCATATGCCGCTGTTCAGCGATGAGCCGCCGGACGAGGAGGAGCCATGAAGAAAAAGAAAAAGGAAAAACGCTCCTCGGCGCGCCGGCTGCTGTCGATCGCCATGCTCTTTTATTTCCTGGCGTTCGGGCTGCTGTTCCTTCACGAATATGACACGCGCGCTCTGCTGCTGGCCGTGGCGGTGCCTGTGCTGATTTTCGTGAGCGTCCTCGGCTTCCCGAAGCTTTTCCCCGCAGACCGGCTGCTGCTGAGCCTATCCAGCTTTCTGGCTGCGCTCGGCGTACTGGTATTGTACAGGCTGAACCCCGAACGGGGCATTAGCCAGCTGATCAATTATATGGTCGCGATTGCCGCGATGCTGGCCTGCACCATCAGTGTGCGCTTCATCAAGCATTGGCGGCTTTTAGCATGGCTGGCGGTGCCTTTTTCGATCGGCCTGCTGGCCCTGCCGCTGCTCTACGGCAGTGAGATCAACGGCGCGAAGAACTGGGTCACCCTGTTCGGCTTTGGATTCCAGCCCAGCGAGATGGTCAAGCTGGGCCTGCTGGTGGCGCTGGCGTGGCTGCTGTCGCGGCGCAAGCTCATCCTTGCCGTGCTGCTGACAGGCGTCTGTCTGGGCTTCCTGATGCTCCAGAAGGACCTCGGCACCGCGCTTCTGTATTTCGGGATGGCGCTTTTCATGATGTACGCTTCGACGGGCAGCCCGCTGATCCTGGCCGCAGGGGCGGTCGGGGGCACGGGCGGCGCGCTGCTCGGCTACAGGATGTTCGCGCATGTCAAGAAGCGCGTCGCCGTATGGCTCAATCCCTGGGCTGACCGCCAGGGAGCAGGGTACCAGATCGTCCAGGGCCTGATCGCCATCGCCAACGGCGGGTTCTGGGGCACCGGGCTCCGCCTGGGCAATCCGGGCGTGATCCCCGCATCCTACAACGACTATATCTTTACC